>CAYPFE010000025.1:0-14459 GCA_964409895.1 uncultured Novosphingobium sp. | reverse complement strand
TAAACAATGCAGCGTTGTCACCATTCTGCAAGTTCGAGGATATTACCGAGCAGGTCTGGGACGACCTGATGGCGCTGAACCTGAAAGGGCCGTTCCTGTGCTGCCAGGCCGTGGTGCCAGACATGCTCGAAGCTGGCTGGGGCCGCATCATAAACATCTCGTCGTCATCGGCTCAGACAGGCTCCGCTCGACAGACGCATTACGCCGCGTCCAAGGCCGGCGTGATCGGATTCACCAAATCCCTCGCGCAGGAGCTCGCAACCAGCGGCATCACCGTCAACAACGTGCCGCCTGGTTTCGTGAACACCGAAGGCTTGCACGAATCGCCGGTCGACGTGGAAGGCTTCGCCGCGACAACGCCGATGAAGCGCCCGGGACGACCCGAGAACATCGCCGCGGCTGTCGCTTTTCTTGCGTCCGAGGACGCCGACTACATAACCGGGCACACGCTGAGCGTGAATGGCGGGCGTTATTCCAACTGAGCAGACTCGGACTGGCTGATTGTGCCAGTAGTGCTCATCAGGCTTCATCTTACCGAGGTACTGGCATGCAAGAAATTTCTCGCCGAAGGGCCATCCAGCTCGTGGCCGGAGGCTGTGCCGTAGCAAGCATCAAGGGCTTCATCCCTCAATCGGCACGAGCGGCGACTGACACGGCGTTCGATATCACGCCCTATGTGAATCCCGAACTGCGTGGAGCGTTACCGCAGCTCATGCTCAGATCGGCAGCTATTCCGACCGATGCCAACCTGCAGGCGTTCCGCCAGGGGGCTGCATCATTTGCGCAACCGCCACTGCCCGCTCCCGCATGGAGCGAGAAGCGTGTTCCAGGTCCTCCGGGCGCACCCGAAGTAACCATCTACATCGTCAACGCCGCGCCAAGCGGCCCGAACCGTCCAATCGTCCTGTATATTCATGGCGGCGGCTACACCGTCGGTACAGCTCGATCCAGCCTGCGTTCCGTGCAGGAACTGGCTGAGGCGGTAGGTTGCGTCGTCATCAGCGTCGACTATCGGCTGGCGCCCGAAACGCGCTTTCCCGGATCGCTGGAGGACAACTACGCTGCCTTGAAATGGGCCCATGCTCATGCGGAGGAGTTCGGCGGCGATCCCACCCGGATCGCCGTGATGGGTGAAAGTGCGGGCGGCGGGCACGCCGCCATGCTGACGATCGCAGCGCGCGAAAGAGGTGAGGTGCCAATCATCTATCAGGCACTGATCTATCCGATGCTCGACGACCGTACCGGGAGCACACGCCCAGTGCCTCCCTACATCGGGGCAGTAGGCTGGACTCCAGCTCACAATCGCTATGGATGGAGCGCCCTGCTTGGCATTCCGGCAGGGTCGTCCAGCGCACCCGCAGGCGCAGTGCCTGCAAGGGCCGCGGATCTTCGGGGTTTGCCGCCCGCGTTCATCGGCGTCGGAACCATCGATCTGTTTGTCGATGAGGATATCGAATACGCGCGCCGTCTGATCGACCATGGCATCGCCGCGCAACTCCAAGTCGTGCCAGGCGCGTTTCATGGATTTGACAAAATTCCCGGAACAACGATCGGACCGCGCTTTCGCGAGACCGTGTATGCCGCGTTAAAAAATGCCTTTTCATCCGCTCGTTAGACCCGACGCCGCTACTTTACGGGATATGCATAAAGCCGATAGACGGGACCGCAACGCGGGCGGCAGCTTTCGGCAGGCAATTACCAAAATGAAGGCTTTCCCGACAGTACCCAGCCTGCGACCGACGGCTTACACCCGACCCGCCCTGCTAACGACAACTTTTGGCTAAGGCAGCCCTTGTTGGGTTCGATCGCAAACGGCAGCACAGTCCTAGTCCCGGCCATATAAGCCGACTGGCAACTTGGTCCGCTTTCGAGCGATTCAGGAAAAGTCGCGGATGACCGCACTTACGCGCGAAGCGGACGTAAGTTCGAGCTGGGTTGCGGATGACAGCACCTGGGCCGCAAGTCGACATTCTGCTCCTGGAAGCGAATTGTTGAAGAGCTGACGGTCCAAAGCGCAACATCCTGCGGCTCCTTTTGACCCTACCGGAGACCATGCCCGTCAGACCAGAGGCCTTTCGCAGCTAGGCCTAAATTCCAGCGCCGATCAACCGGTGAGCATCATCGGCCTGAGCTGATGTGTGAGGAGCGCGGCGTGTTACTCACAATTTCCATTGAAACTTACGGATTTTTCATCCAAGGTAACGACAACTTGACAGCTCGGGTCATCTGGGGGAAATATGAAATATTTTAACGATTTGAACTCCCTGGACTCGTAATCCAGAGAGACAAAAATGAAATTTTCAGGCATGCTGGGAGCTCCGGGGCGGTTGGCTTGGCATCCGACATCCCTGGTTACGCTGTTTACATGTGCTCTCGCGTTGCCGGCCAATGCGCATGCTCAGGCTGTAGGCAGTGGCGCTCCAACTCGCGACGAACTGCGCGGCGTTACGGCCCAACCGCCTGAACAGGCACCCAGGCTGGACGTTTCGGGTGACATAGAGCGATCTCCGTGCCCGTTGGCCGATCCTCAGTTCAATGATGTCAGGATCACCGTCGGTTCGGTGACGTTCAACAATCTGAAGGGAGCCACTGCCGACGAACTGGCTCCGGCGTGGCGGCCGTTCGCTGGCAGCGAACAGCCGATTTCGGTGATCTGCGAAATCCGTGACGCTGCCGCGACAATACTCCGCGGCAAGGGCTACCTCGCCGCCGTCCAGGTCCCCGTCCAGCGCATCGAGAACGGCAATGTCGTGCTCGAAGTGCTTTACGCACGCTTGACCGCGGTGCGTGCCCGCGGCGAAACCAGGGGTGCCGAGCGCAAGCTGGAACAATATCTCGGCGGCCTGGCGAAGGACGAGATATTCGATCGCAGGAAGGCCGAGCGCTATCTGCTGCTGGCCCGCGACCTTCCGGGATACAATGTCAGGCTGACGCTCAAGCCTGCCGGAACGGGCGTCGGCGATCTCATCGGCGAAGTATCGGTCGTTCGCCAGCCCTATTCGGTCGATTTGACGCTCCAGAATCTCGCCACCAAGGCCACGGGTCGCTGGGGCGGACAGGTCCGCGCGCAATTCTTCGGTCTGACGGGCCTGGGAGACGTCACTTCGCTTTCCTATTATGCGACAGCCGATTTCAAGGAACAGCATATCCTGCAGGCATTGCACGAATTCCGGCCGGGTTCGGAAGGCCTGGTGGTGGGCGCCAACTTCACTTACGCCTGGACCAAGCCCAATCTCGGCGCGAATACGCCCCTTGATGCGAAAACGCTCTACGCGAGCATGCATGGCCGCTATCCCATCCGGCGGTCACAGGCGAGCAACCTGTGGGTCAGCGCGGGGCTGGACTACGTCGCACAGAATATCGACCTTGCCGGGGCCCCGCTCAACCGCGACCGGCTCACCGTGGCATGGGCGCGGCTCGACTATGACGCGATCGACACCGCGAACGTGCTGCCGCGGTGGAAACTCGGCGCGTCAGCGGAAATCAGGCAGGGCCTGGATGTGTTCGGCGCAACGCGGTCCTGCATTGGCGTCACATGCGGCAATGCGACGCCGACGACCCGCTTCGACGGCCGGCCGACTGCTACCGTGGTGCGCTTCGAAGGCAGCGCCGAAGTCCGCATCGGCACGTTCTCGATCGTTGGCCGGACGCGCGCCCAGCATGCGTTCCGCCCGCTCTTGAGCTTCGAGGAGTTCACGGCCGGCAACTTCACGGTCGGCCGCGGCTATGACCCCGGCACCCTGATCGGCGACGACGGCATCGGCCTGAGCGGTGAAATCCGCGCGCCGCGCATCGCGTTGGGAAAGCTCGAAGGCGCACGCATCCAGCCGTTCGTTTTCGTCGACACCGCGTGGGTCTGGAACAAGGACACTAGCGGATCGCAAAACCTCACCTCGCTGGGCGGCGGCGTTCGCTCGGTTTTGGGTGACCGCTTCCGGCTCGAGGCGACCGTTGCGGTGCCGGCGAAGCGCGCGGGCCTGCAGGCGAGGCGGGGCGATACCCGCTTCCTGCTGACGCTGACATCCCGAATCCTGCCATGGAGGACCAAATGACACGTTCCCGCCGCCTCCGCCGGTTCGCCCTTTCTTCACCGCTTGCGATTGCGGCCGGCCTCGTCGCCGGTCCGGGACAGGTCGCGCAGGCGCAGTCTTTCGATGCGACCAGCACGGTCGTCGCCGGCTCGGCCAGCGTCATTACGAATCCGGGAACGACCGACATCTTTGTCGATTCGACATCTGCGGTGATCAACTGGGTGCCGAACGACACAGCAACAGGCGGCGGACCAATCAACTTCCAACCCGCCGCCACCACGGCGACATTCGTCAGCTTTCAATCCGAACCTGCGGACTACTACGTCCTCAACAGGATACTGCCGACGGATTCGACGCGCGCCGTTCAATTCAACGGCACGGTGATTTCGCAGTCCGGTATCGGTGAAGGTCAGCTGGTGCCTGGCGGTACGGTGTTCTTCTATAGCCCCGGCGGTATTATTCTGGGCCCGACGTCCATTTTCGACGTGGGTTCGCTCGGTCTGACGACGTCCAGCGTTCCGTTCAACGGCGCCACCGGCGACTTTCTCAACCTGCCGAGCCGGATGGCCACGTTCCCCACCGCCAACAGCGGAACGAGCGTCGTCGTCAGCCCTGGCGCCAGCGTTACCGCCCACGGCCCGCAGGCCTTTCTGGCGATGGTCGCGCCCTCCGTTTCCAATGCTGGCAGCATCAGCGTCGACGGGTCTGCAGCGCTTGTCAGCGCCGACGCGGCGTCGATCACCTTTTCTCCCGACGGTCTGTTCGACATTCAGGTGACCAGCGGGACCAGCGCGACCGGAACAACCCTGCTCAACAGCGGAACGATAACGGGCTCCGCTGGGGCAGGCCTAGCCGACAGCCACCGTATCTACATGGTCGCCGTTCCCAAAAACGATGCCATCACCATGGCGATTTCGAATGGGAGCCAACTCGGCTTCGCCATCGCCGGAGCAGCCGACACGGACGGTAACGTGATCGTCCTCTCTGGCGGACACGACATCGCCGATGGCGTAATCAGTGCGCCACGCTCCGATGGCGGCGGAGCCGGGACGGTAGACATCGTGACCAGCGGCAATAACTTGGATTTCACATCCTATTTCGAGAGCCGCGCGACAGGAAGCAACCAGTTCACTGTGAGCGCTGGAACGGCCAATTTCGCCAGCGACGCACTTTTCTTCAACGGTGGCACTTCGTTTTTGAACGTCGCGGCCGCCGCTGCAGGCACGCTCAATGTAGCAGGGTCGCTTATCGCCAACGGTGGGGTGGTCGCGTTTGGCGAGGGCGAAAGCGTGGCCGCCGGCGATGTCGACGTCTCGGCGTTCGATGGCGGCACCATCAATGTCGGTGGCGATCTCGTAATCGAGGCCTTCGCACTCGGCGGGTCCAGTTTCACACCAGGCACCCCCGGAGGCAATGCCACGGGTGGCTTCGCGGCTCTCGACATCGGCGGCACCGGCAGCAGCGTGAATGTCACTGGCAGCGTGTTCATTGATGCAAGCGCGGATGGAGGGACTGCCTCAACAGGCGCGAGCGATGCCGGCGGCGACGCAACTGGTGGCGTTGCCGCCATCTTCATGCATCCGGGAACGCCATCGCTCACCGTGGGCGGCGCGCTCAACCTCTTTGCGGATGCCAATGCGGGGAGTTCGTCTCTCGGTCCCGGGGGGACCGCGTTGGGAGGGTTGTCGCAGATTGTCGGTGCACCAACTGTCACGCAGACAATCGACGTTACCGGTCTCATCAGGTTCCGCTCGCGAGCCTTTGGCGGTAGCAGCAGTGGACCTGTTCTGTCGGGAAATGCGACAGGCGGCACCGTCAACATCAACGCGCAGGGCCCACTCTCCATCGACACGCCCGATGGCTATGAGCTCGATGCCAGCGCGGTAGGTGGCGACAATCTTGGCGGAGGGACTTCCGGCAGCGCGGGGGGCGGCAGCGTCCTTGTCACAGCCGGCACCGGCTCAAGCATCGCAGCTAGCAGCCTGCTCGAGGCAATTACGAGCGGCACCGGTGGCGCGCTGTCCAGCGGAACTGGCGGAACCGGCGGTTCGGGCACCGGCGGCCCGATCCAAATCGTCTCGCAAGGCGGCACGATCTCTTCCCTCGAGGGCATTAGCGCAACCGCAGACGGGACAGGTGGATCGGGATTCGGCACTGGTGGCAATGGCGCGGGCGGCGCCGTCCAGCTTTCCGTGCAGACGGCTGGCGGACAAATTCTGACGGGCGGTGGTAACCTCGTGGTGAACTCCAGGGGAACAGGCGGAGATACGTTTGAGTTGGGAACGCCCGGCGCGTCCGGCACAGGCGGCTTTGTGAATGTTCAGATCGTCGGCAACGGATCGCTGCTCGATATTGGCGGCAACTTCAGCATCGATAACTTCGGTGTGGGCAGCGACGGGACGGGCTGCATCTCTTGCATGGTCGATGGCGGCAACGCGACCGGCGGCTTCACGATCTTCCAGACACGCGGCGGAACGGCTGCATCGAATATCGGCGGAGACCTGCTCATCGATTCCGCGGCCTTGGCCGGGGCCGGTACTACCGCGCCTGCCGGCGATGCGCTATCCCGGCAAATCAATGTCGAAGTCCAGGACGGAGCTGCCCTCGCCATCACCAATGACGTCGTCATCGATGGAAGCGCCATCGGTGGCGACCATCTGGGAGGCGGCGTGGGTGGCAAAGGACTTGCCAACAATGTCGTCCTGTTCGGCATGGGCGCCAATGGCGGATCGGTAAATGTGGGTGGCAATGTCTCGCTGTCTCATGATCTCCAGGGCGGAAATTCGCTGTTGCCGGGAGGCATTGGCGGGAATGCGAATAGCACTGCCACCGGTAACGAAGGCACAGCACTGAGGGCATTGACCGGGACATCGATGATCGGCGGCTCTGTTGTTGTCAGCTCCACTTCGACAGGCGGCGACGGTTTCAACCGGGGCGGTGATGCCACGGGCAGTCTATCCGGAATTTTCGCCAATGGCGGCAATTCGACCATTTCCGGCGCAGCGTTTGTCAGTTCCGCAGCCATCGGCGGCGGCGCCGATGCCGGTTTCGTCGGCGGCGTGGGCGGATCCGCGTTCGGCGGACACGCCATTATCGCTTCCGGCCACAACGCCACCGGACCATTTAACGAGATTTCCGGCAATGGCGGCTCGCTTGCCATCACTGGCCAGACGCAGATCGATGCGCTGGCGACAGGCGGCGACGGCTGGAATGCCGGCGACGCCACCGGCGGGACGGCCCTTGTCTCCGCCTACTTCGGATCGGTCGCGCTGGGCGATACCACCGTGGCGGCGGCGGCAACAGGGGGCGACGGCGTGGCCGGCGGTGAAGGCGGAGACGGCAATGGCGGCGAAGTCAACATCCTGGCCGACAGCAGCCTTGATGGCCCCAGCAGCCTCAGCCTGGGCGCGACAACCGTACTGACAGTCAGTGTCGGAGGTCTGGGCGGCGACGGGGTCGGCGACGGCGGCAATGGCGGCGATGGCGGCAACGGCATTGGCGGCAATGTCCTGATCACCGGCGCAGCCGGCAACGGCACTCTCGATATAACCCAGCTGACCGTTAACGCGCAGGGCATCGGTTTCGAAGGCGGAGCCGGCGCGCCGGGTTCGGTCAACCCGGGCGGCATTGGCGGACTCGGCGGGATCGGCATTGGAGGAAGCATCCAGGTCGGCCTGCAAAGCGGCATCGCCACGCCGGGCAATACCGGGTCAGCGCGATTCGATTCTATATTCATGGACAGCCCCGGCTTCGGCGCCTCCGGCGGCGAAGGCGGTTCGGGCAGCACGCCGGGCAACGGCGGCAATGGCGGCGGCGGTTTCGCCGGATCCACCGTCCTGCTTTCACGCGGCGCACCGGTGACCGTGGCCGATGCACTCAACACGCCTGGCCCGGTCACCATGGTGACCAATGCGTTCGGCGGCTTTGGTGGGATAGGGGCAACTGACGGCGACGGCGGCGACGCCACAATCGGCACCGAAAGCGGCATGGGTGTCATTGTCACCAATCGCCTGGGTCAGCCGGGCCAGCGGGGCAGTCTTTCAGCCGGAATTATCAGTGGCACGGCAGGCCTCGGTGCGGGGCAGGGCAACACCAATGGGCTTGGCATCGTCTCGGGGACCAGCGCCCCGCTGCTCTTCGAAGTCACGAATTCCGATGTGATCGCCGACAGTCTGTCGCTCTCAGTCCCGCTCGCGAATATCGTATCGATTCCGGTCAGCCAGATCACGCTGACCAACGGCAGCGCTGACTTCAGTGGCAATTTCGTCTTCAACACGCCGGGCGACGTTACCGTTGCCCTGGACGGCGCTACGCTCAATCCTCTCGGCACGATCAATATCACTGCGAACAACTGGGTCCTGCCGACGAGCGCACCGACCAACCCGGGCACGATCTTCTACAACAACGTGGGTAGTTCCTTCGGCACGACGCAAGACCTTGTCACCTACGCCGGTCTCGAACTCACAGTTGGCACCGGGTTCAACGTCCCGGGTGCAATTCAATTCGGGAGCACCTTTTCGACCGGCGGACTATCGCTGATTGCCGGCGGGCCGATCACCATCGGCAATATAGATGGCCTCTCGTTCGACGCGCAATCCGGTTCGGATATCGTCATCGGCAATGTGACGCTTCCGACGTCGGGGCCGGCGGCCAATTCCGCGACGCTTTTACTCGATGCGGCTGGAAACCTCACCACCGGCTCGATTGCGGTCGGCCAAGGTGCGGAATTGCTTGCCGGCGGTTCGCTAACCATCACCGGTCCGGTTATTGCCGGCGACAATGTCAATGGATTGGCAGGCGGCAATGTCTCGGTCGGCGATGTCTCCGCAGGCACCGTCGTCATGTCGACGGATACTTTCGCAGAATATTACATAGCTTTTGCATCCGAAACCGGCTCGGTTACAACCGGCAACCTCGAATCCCTGAACTATGTCGCTCTCATTGCGCCGACAACGATTTCGTCAGGGACAATCGACGGTGGCGACGTATTCCTGCTTGCGAACGGCAATATGTCGTTCGGCGGGATCTCCTCGACTAACCGGCTCCTGATCGCCGATCACTCTATGGCCGCGCTGGGCGGCGCCTTTGACCAGAACTACGATCCGGAACTTGTCTTCGATGCCGATCCGATCACGCGTTCGGCCGGGCAGGTCACCATCAATGGCAACGTCCAGACTGGTGAGTATGTCGATATCGGCGCCAACGGCATCGTCGTTAACGGCAATGTCGACGCGGGTGATTCGGTATTCCTCTATTCGTTGAACGGAGTTCAGGCCGGGAACATCACGGCTGGCATCGTCAACCCCTCCATGGGGCTCGACCCCGATTACAGCATCGCTCTGGTTGCGGACAACGGCGGCATCAGCACCGGCGCTCTGACAGCACTGCAGTTTGTCGGCGGTGTCGCTAGCCAAACAACGTCGACCGGCGACATCGCAGGCAGTGAAGTGCTCATGCTGGGCAGCGGTGACATGACGCTAGGCGGGATTTCCTCGGTCAACCGCATCCTGCTGGCTGACGCCTCGATGGCAGCACTCGGTGGCAACTTCGACCAGAATTTCGATATTGAAGCGGTATTTGCCGGAGTTCCGGTCGCGACGTCGGGCAGCATCGCGCTTTCGGGAGCCTCAAGCGCGGTATTGCTCGCCGCCGCGGCGGGAAGCGATTTCACCGCGCCCGGCATCACCGCCAGCGAATCCATCATGATCGAGGCTGGCGGGCTGGCGTCTGCGACGGGGCAATGGAGCGCTCCGCTGATTTCGATCACCTCGGCGGACATCAATCTCGCAGCCTCGCCCTTGAACGATCCTCAGGACGAAGGCCTCGACGCGGGTGTGGATGGCCTGATCACGCTGATCTCAACCAATCCCAATCAGGCGCAGATCGGCGGTGGTCTGGCCGCGCCTGAATCCGGCACCCCTTATGCGCTCGACGCTGCCGAATTCAGCCGGATCAAGAGCGGTACGCTGGAGGTGCTGGCGGTGGACAACGCCGGCGTGGACATCGACATGCTGATCGGCGATCTCTCGATCACCGGTCCCAATGTCGGCAGCACGATCGACGATCCCTTCGGCTTCGTAACCTTCGCTACCGGCAACCCTGAAACGCTGATCCCCGGCGGCGGCATCCGCATCGACGGTGAGGTGACCGCGACCGGTTTCCTCGATACCAATTATCTCGAATTCTACGCGAGCAGCTTCGAACTGAATGCGGAAACGGGCTCGATAACCATCCTGTCGGACGACGGCCTGTCTTCCTCTTCCCCGTCGCTTGGCGGTGTCCTTTACATTAAGGCGGACAACATCCATGTCGCCAGCGATTCGATCCTGTCGCAGCTGCGCACCGATCCGTTCTATCCGGGCCATATCGCCGATCTCAATGCGCCAGCGGCGGTGCAGCGGCCTGACGGCGTGTTGAGGGCGCTGGGCATCGAACTTTTCCCGTTCGAAGCGGCTTTCATACAGAACACCGGAACCGCGGTGGTACCGGCGGGCTTCCTCAGTAATCCCGACTTCTCCGATGTCGGACCGCTGGAGGAAGGCTCAACCATAGAAGTGATCATCAACGGCCAGTTCGCCACCGATGGCGGTTTGGTAACCGGCCGTGACGCGTTCGATCTTGCCGTGAACGCTCCGGATGCAGATTTCACCGACTTCTCGGCCAACAGCCAGCTCAACGGCTGTGCGATCGCCACAGGTGTTTGTGCGAACCTAATCGGATCGGTCGGTGAACCGACTGGTTCGGACATTTCGGGTACGATAGAAGTCCTGACGCCGCCAGCGATCCTCGACAGCCCTGCAATCCCGGCAAGTGCAAGCGAAGCTCCGGTCGACGCGGAGCCGGCGACCGATCCTAATGAAATCGAGCAACAGGAACAGCAGGATGAGCAGGAACAGAAGGAAGCCGAACAGGCCGCCAGCAATCCGATCGCCCCGCCGACCGCGCTGATCGACACCCACCCGCTCGCAACCCAGGGTTCTATCAACGAACCTGTCGCAGGACGCGGCAATCCCGCGCTGATGGGTTCCGCCATCGACGAAAGCTCTGCAGGAGACATACAATGATTGCGGCAATCAGGCCCGCGGCCCGCGTCTCGCTTCTCGCCCTTGCCCTGACAGCGACACCGGGCGTTGCGCGCGAGGATTCGCTTTCGGTGCGCAACAGCTTCCGGATCGGGACTTCGGGGGTCTCCTGCTCGGCGCTGAACACGCCGAACGACCAACGTCTCTCCTCCATGTTCGACCGGGCCTATCGCCTTACCTGCCGCGATGCCGCAGGTTCGATCGGCTCTGTCGTCGCGCTGCGCAAGGACACCTCTATCGGATCGGTCGCCAGCGGTATTACCGCGAGCCCGCTATCCTGCGGCGAGACCGGGAACGGCGAAATCGAAGGCTTGGGCGCAGTAACGACGCTCACCTGCCGCGACGACAAGCTGGGCATCGACTACCGCCGCTATGCAGTCCGTCAGGGCGGTACAAGCTATATCGTCGAAGGACTGGCCGGCTATGATCCTGCACTGAGGATTGCGCTTGCAAGCATCGTCAGTGACCGGGCCGTTCCCGGCGAGATTCGCGTTGCGACGACCGAAGTCAGCGATGCCGCCGCCTTCGCCCGCGTGCAGGCGGGTCAACTCGATGCAGGAGATGCTAGGGCCGAAGCCTATCGCCGCAACAACGGCGCCCGTTTCGCCGAAGCTTCGGAATTCTTCGAATCGATTGCCAACCGCAACGACAAGGGCGGTTCATCCAAGGCCGAGGCGCTTGCCAATACCGGCCTGCAACAATCGAACCTGGGCAACTTCAGGACTGCCAATCGCCTGTTCGCCGAAGCTTCCGCGGCAGTTGCGCGCGGAGACGGCGTGACGCAGCGCATGTTGAGGAACTTCCGCGCGATCAATTTCCTGAACCAGCTTCAGCCGGATGCCGCGCTGCGTGAGCTGGAGTCCAGAGTGGAATCGGTCTCGGCCGTATTCGATCGAGACCTGTTGAATCAGGGTATCATCAGCGAGCCGTTGTCAGTCCAGATCAACCGCGAGAATTCATCGCTGCAGCGCATCTCGGGGATCAGCTCCGGACTGACACCCGCCGAGCGCGCACAAATCCTTGATGCGCAGGCGATTGCACTGAGCGCAACGGCAGCGCGTCAACAAGGGCGCTTCGATGACGCCCTCGCTCAGTTCGACACGGCGGCAAAGCAACTCGATAGCGTTCGCGACGGCCGTGTGGCATCGACTGCATGGTTGCGTTCGGAATTCGAGATCGAGCAGGCGCTGATCGCGGAAGCCCAGGGACGAATCTCGGATGCGGCGTCGGCCTTCGACCGGTCGATCCGAGTCACCGAAGCATCCTTCCCGGAATCTCCCGCACTGCTTGCCGCGCGCGCGCGCAAGGCGGCCTTTCTCGGCCGGACCGGCGAAGTCGACGGCGCGCTCGAAATCTTTTCCCAGGTGGTCGACGAAAGCCCCTCGATCCCGGACAGCGGCCTGACGTTGCGGCAGCTGCTTTCACCTTATTTCTCGCTTCTGGTTCGCACCCGGCATGAAGGCAACGTCGCGGCCATGTTCCGCGCTTCGCAAGTCCTGCAACGTCCGGGCGTCGCCCAGACCCAGGCTGTCCTTGCGCGCGAACTTTCGGAAGGCAATGACGAGGCAGCCTCGATGTTCCGCCTCTCGGTCGCCCGCAGCCGCCAGATCGCCAGGCTCGAACTCGAAGTCAGGGCGCTATCCGCCAATCCGGCGCAAACTCCGGAAGAAGGCCAGCGGCTCGCGTCTGCATCCGGAACGCTTGAAGGCCTTCGTGCCGAACAGACTGCCCTGCAGTCGAAGCTGGCAGCTTTCCCCAAGTACAGCGCGCTGGCGCCCGACGCCGTGACCCTCGATCAGCTGCAAGCCGCGCTCAGGGATGGCGAGGCCTATTACAAGCTGATCGAAGTGGGCAACAATATCTATGCGCTCTACATCACTCGCGACTATGCCGAGGCTTTGCCGATAGATGGCACGGTCCAGCAGCTGGAAGAGGACGTGGCAGCGCTGCGCGCCACTCTGGGCGAGCCCCTCAACGGACAGGTCGTCGTCCTGCCCTTCGATATCGAGGCTAGCCATGCGCTGTATGACAAGCTGTTCGGGCCAGTAGCTGACCGCATCCTCTCGGTATCGCACCTGATTGTCGAGCCGGACGGCGCCTTGCTCAAGCTGCCCGCCAGCGTCCTGGTGATGGATCAGGCCAGTGTCGATGACTACAACAGGCGAATGAAGAAACGGAACGCCGACGAGTATGACTTCCGCGGCGTTGCCTGGCTGGGACGCGACCGTGCGATGTCGGTCGCAGTCAGCCCGCGCGGCTTCATGGAAAGCCGCGCGCTGGAACCTTCCCGAGCTCAACGGTCCTACCTTGGCCTGGGCAGCAACGCCGTACCCGCCGAAAGACCGGTCGTCGCCGTTGCCGACGAATGCCAGTGGCCGCTCGCAGTCTGGCAGAATCCGATCGCCAGCGACGAACTCTTCCTCGCGCAAAAGCAGTTCGGTGATGCCGGCAGCGCGGTGCTCACGGGATCGGCTTTCAGCGATTCCGCTTTGCTCTCCGACACCACCCTGGCCGACTACAAGGTGCTTCACTTCGCGACGCACGGGCTCCTCACCGCACCTCGCGCTGACTGTCCGGCGCGGCCGGCGCTGGTCACCAGCTTCGGCAGCTCGGGGTCCGACGGATTGCTGACGTTCCGGGAAATCTTCGACCTCAAGCTCAATGCCGACCTTGTCATCCTCTCGGCCTGCGATACCGCGGGCGAGGCGAGCGTGGGCGCCAGCCGCGAGGCCGGCGTCACGACGGGCGGCAATTATGCACTCGATGGACTGGTTCGCGCCTTCGTCGGCGCGGGAGCGCGCTCCGTCATTGCTAGCCACTGGCCAGTCCCTGACGACTTCGATGCAACCAAGCGGCTCATTAGCGGACTTTTCGACGTCACTTCGGGCCACACAATTGCGCAATCCCTGGCGAAGTCCCAAGTCTCGTTGATGGACGACGCGAATACGTCCCATCCATTCTACTGGGCTGCCTTCATAATTCTTGGCGACGGCGCAAGATCGCTGGGCAATCATGATAGATTGGGCCGCAGTGCGTCAGCGCACTAGGGCCGCGAGACGGCGATGAAGGCGCATTTATCCGATAGGGTTATCCTAACAAATGGCCCAGTTCCCCAAGCGGACAAAGCTATCCATGAACGCTGCTGAGCACAGTCAGAACGAACGGCTGCTTCCAGGCAAACGGAAAATTCAGTTCAATGACCGCACTGTCGCGCGTTGCGGACATGAGGGACCCGAAGATTGTGCAACAGGTTGCACTAAATCAATGGCTTAGAAATATGTGGCGGAGAGGGAGGGATTCGAACCCTCGGTACGCTTGCGCGCACAACGGTTTTCGAGACCGCCCC
>CAYPFE010000024.1:0-14549 GCA_964409895.1 uncultured Novosphingobium sp. | reverse complement strand
GAGGTCGTCCGCCGACAGCTCGATCCGGGCAGAACCAAGTATGTCGTCCAACTGCGGCATCTTCGTCACGCTGGCGATGGGCGCAGTCACTGAAGGCCGCGCCATCAGCCAGGCAAGCGCGACTTGCGCGGGCGTGGCGGAGTGGCGGGCGGCAACGTCGTCCACCGCCTCGAGCAAGGCAAGACCGGAGGGATTGACGAGGTTTTTCACGACATGCCCGCGATCGGCGCCCTCGAAATCGGACTCGGAACGGTACTTGCCGGTGAGAAAGCCCGCTGCAAGCGCGTAATAGGCGATGACTCCAAGTCCGTTTGCCTCGCAGACGCTTTCCAGCTCGCCCTCATAGGCCGCTCGCTGTGCGAGGTTGTAGAGCGGCTGCACCACCTCATAGCGCGCGCAGCCACCCCCTGCCGCCGCGAGTGCTTCGGCGAGCTCGGCTGCAGTGTAGTTCGATGCTCCGGCGTAGCGGATCTTGCCAGCATCAATCAGGCCCTGGAAGGTTTCCAGCGTTTCGGCGATCGGTGTGTTGGCATCGGCGCGGTGCGACATGTAGACGTCGATGTAATCGGTTTGCAGCCGTTCGAGCGAGGCTTCGCAGGCGCGCGGCAGGTAGTCCCTGCCCAGCCCCTCCATACCCTCGCCCATCGGCAGCCCGCCCTTGGTGACGACGACCACCTTGTCGCGGTTGCCGCGCGCCTTCATCCACTCGCCGATCAGGGTTTCGGATTCGCCGCCCTTCAGCCCGGGCTGGTAGCGGTTGTAGACGTCGGCGGTGTCGACTGCGTTGAAACCAGCGTCGAGGAAGGCGTCGAGCACCGCGAACGTCGTCTCGCGGTCGCAGTTCCAGCCGAACACGTTGCCACCCAGCACCAGCGGCGCGATCGTGATCTCCATCCTGCCAAGCCTGCGCATTTCCATATGTCTCTCCCCGTTGACCTCAGCACGATAGTGCAACACCCTCGCCCATCAGGAAAGGGGTGCCGATGGCAATGGAACGATTCCCGGTGATGGGGAAGGACGAACTCGACGCGGACCAGCGCGAGTTGTGGGACGAGCTGACACTGGGGCCGCGCGGCTTCTACACCGGCGGGGCTGAGGCAGAACGGCTGCCGGACCTGTACAACGCCTGGCTGCATTTCCCGGACTTCGGACGTCTGATGCTGCAACTCGGCGATCACCTGCGGCACTGCAGGGAACTCAACGGGCGGCTGCGCGAGCTCGTCATCCTCACCAGCTCGGCCGAAATGGGTGCATTGGTGGAATTCGATTTCCACGTGCCTTTCGCGAAGAATGAGGGGTTGCCCGACGAGGTCATCACGGACATCCGCGCAGGCCGCACTCCGGAATTCGCCGATCCCATCGACCGGACCGTCCACGACGCCAACCTCCAGCTGCTGCGGAGCCACGTGCTGACAGCGGAAACCCGCCAGGCGATTATCGATGCGATCGGTTATCGCGGGCTTGTCCAGTTCATCTCCGCGGTCACGCTCTATGCCGCGA
The DNA here is from genome assembly GCA_964409895.1 of uncultured Novosphingobium sp. Lineage (GTDB taxonomy): Bacteria > Pseudomonadota > Alphaproteobacteria > Sphingomonadales > Sphingomonadaceae > Novosphingobium. The sequence goes on along the minus strand of CAYPFE010000024.1, from coordinate 13,049 downwards.
CCGCCTGGACCACCAATATTGCCCGGGTGAAGCTCGCCGAGGATTTCGATGCCGACCCCGACATGCTCAAGGACTTTTTCGCCGGGAAGCCGGTGCAGCCGAAGGAATAGAAATGGACTCCACCGGATATGAACTCGAAGGCCGCGTCGCCATTGTCACCGGCGGCGGCACCGGCATCGGCAAGGCGACGGCGCTGCTGCTCGCGCATTACGGTTGCAACTTGGCGATCGCCGGGCGCACGGCGCCGGTCCTGGACGCCACTGCTGCCGAAATCGAGGCCGAAACCGGGCGCAAGTGCCTCGCCGTACCAACCGATGCCCACCGCCAGGACGAGGTCGAGCGCATGGTCACCAGGACCGTCGAGGCGTTTGGCCGGGTCGATATCCTCAGCAACAATGTCGGCTGGGGCGACTCGGCACCACTCAGCGACGTCGATTACGAGGCCTGGCGCTTCGAATTCACCCGCAACACCGACGCCGCGTTTCATACCACCAAGGCGGTCGGCCCGGTGATGCGCGAACAGGGCGGCGGCGCCATCGTCCACAATTCCTCCGTCGCCGGTGTCGACGGAGTTGCCGGCATGTCCGCCTATTCGGCGTCGAAAGCCGCCATCGTCATGTTCACCCGCGTGGCGGCGGCGGAATGGGGCAAATACGGCATCCGCATCAACGCCGTCGCGCCGGGGCTCATCACTACCGAGAACGCGATGGTGACTTATGACGCAGCCGGAATCGAACCGGACGCTATGTGCGCAGCTCGCGCGCTGCGCCGGGCCGGCACCGCTCAGGATGTCGCCAAGGCCATCGTGTTCCTGGCGAGCGACGCCGCCTCCTACATCACCGGCGAGACGCTGGAGGTGTCCGGAGGCAAGCCGATGGGCGGCTAATCCGCCTGCAAGGGTTACTCCACAGCTACCGAGGCCTCACCGCCCGGGTGGGCGATTTCCTTGCCGAACCAGCGGTTTATGCGGTCACCTGCACGCATCTGCAGCATCACCAGCGCCGGGATCATCAGCTGCAGCAGCACCGTTCCAAACAGCACACCAAAGCCGAGGCTTGCCGACATCGGGATGAGGAATTGCGCCTGCAGGCTGGTCTCGAAAGTGATCGGCGCGACGCCGAGAAAAGTGGTTACACCAGTCAGGATGATCGGCCGGAAACGGGTCTTCGCAGCGTCGACGATGGCTTCCTCACGGTCCATGCCGTTGGCGAGATTCTCGTTGAAGAAGTCGATCAGCACCAGCGAGCCGTTGATCACCACGCCCGACAGCGCGATGATCCCGAACATCGACAACACGCCCACCGAAATTCCGAGAAGTAGATGGCCGATCAGCGCACCGATTATGCCGAACGGAATTGCCGCCATGATCACGAGCGGCTGGACGTAGGAGCGGAAAGGAATCGCGAGCAGCGCATAAATGATGACTAGCGCGAGCAGGAAGGCTGAGCCCAGCGAGCCGAAGGTTTCCGCCTGCTGCTCCTGCTCCCCACCGAATTCCGCTTCCAGTTCGGGGAAGTCCGATTTGAGTCGCGGCAGGATTTCGGCGTTAAGCAGGTCGGCTATTTCCTGCCCGGTTACTACGTCGTCGTCTACCTCGGCGGTGATCGTGCCAATCCGCCTGCCCGCTTCGCGCCGGATGACTGAGGGTGCCTGCGAAAATGAAACCTCCGCCAGCGTTCCCAGCGCAACCTGTCCGCCCGGAACCCGGACGCGGTAGCGTTCTATATCCGCAATCGAATTGCGCTCTGCTTCGGGAAGGCGAACATAGACCCGCACATCCTCGCGCCCGCGCTGGACCCTGACGGCTTCCGCACCGAAGAAGGCTGCGCGGACCTGGGCTGCCAGCGTCTGGAGATTGATGCCGAGAGTGCGCGCGGAAGGCTTAAGGCGCAGCTGAATTTCCTGCATGCCCTCGTCTTGGTCGCTTTCGATTTCATAGACCCCGGAGATGCCGCCCAGCGACTCCATCAACCGGGACGAGGCCTCGCGCAGAACCGCTTCGTTGGGATGGGCAAGCTTGACACTAACCGGCGCGCCGACGCCAAGCAGCGACGAGTTGATCGTCAGCGAGCGCGCTTCCGGGATGGGACCCAGTTCCTCACGCCAGGCTTCCTCGATCTGGGTGGCCGAAATGTCGCGATCCTCGGCGCTGATCAGGCTGATCTGGGCGCTACCGATGTTGGATTGGAACGTTGAGTTGTTGCCGAGCGGACCCACCCGGTTCGTGACCATGCCGATAGTTGTATAGGTAGCATCGACGAATATCGCCTCGCCACTGTCCTCGTCTGCAAAGCGGGCGATGGCGCGTCCGCCGGCGGCTTCGATCCGCTCAATCACCTCGGCGGTACGCTCAACCGTGGTACCGGCAGGCATTTCCAGCGTCGCGGTGACCGAATCCGCTTCGATCTCCGGGAAAAAGGCGAACTTGATCAATCCGCCCGGCACCATTGCGAAGATGACGATAAGCAAGGCGACGCCGCAGGACAGGATGAAATAGGGCATGGCGACCGCGAACCGGAGCGCCCTTTCGAGCGGACCATCGACAAAGGCCTGGAAGCGCGCATCGAAACCTTTCTGGACGCGTTCGAAGGCCATGAGCACCCGGTTTTTCGTCTCCGCTCCATGCGCCGGCAGGCTGGAAAGATGATACGGCAGGATCAGCAGGCATTCGACCAGCGAAAGGGCCAGTACAGCGATTACCACCAGCGGAATATCCCTGAATATCTTGCCTATCACACCGCTAACCGCGAAGATCGGGGTGAAAGAGGCGATTGTCGTCGCCACGGCGAAGATGACCGGGATACGCACCCGCTGCGCACCCGCGATCGCGGCACCCAGCCCGCTTCGTCCGCGTTGCCGCTCGGCAAAGACGTTCTCGCCGACCACCACCGCATCATCGACGACGAGCCCTAGTGCGAGGATGAAGCCAAACAGCGAAAACAGATTTAGCGTCGAGCCGAACTGCTCGACCACGAACATGGCCCCGATGAAGGTGACCGCGATGCCGAGCGAGGTCCACAGCGCCAGCCGTACGTCGAGAAACAGTGTCAAGGCGGTGACGACGAGGATCAGCCCCACCATGCCGTTGCGTACCAGCAAGCCGAGCCGGTCGTTGAACATCCGCGAATCGTCGTCCCAGATCGCGTATGAGACGCCCGGCGGCAGCTGGGGAGCAAAGTCGTCGGCGACATAGGACTTCACTGCGTTGGCGACGTCGAGCACGCGCTCGTCGCTCGTGCGGTAGACGTCGACGAAAGCCACCGGCATGCCGTTGAAACGGGTGATGAGATCGGCGTCCTCGAAGCCGTCGGACACCTGCGCGACATCGCGGATGCGCAATGTCGTTCCGTCCCGGCCAGAAACCAGCACGATATTCTCGAAATCCTGTTGCGTGTAATTCTGTCCAATCGTGCGCACGCGCACTTCCTCGCTGGAAGTCTCGACCGATCCCGCCGGGCTGTCGAGGCTGCTGGCAGCTACGGTCCTCGCGACATCGTTCAGGGACAGTCCGAGCGCACGCAACCTGTCCTGCGGCACGTCGATATAGACCCGATACAGGCGCACCGCGCTCGAATCGACATAGCTGACCTCGGGCAGTGCCAAGATCGCATCTTCGAGCTGGTAGGCGGTTTCCTTGAGGGTGCGCTCAGGGACCTTGCCGTATATGGCGACGCTGAGCACGCTCTGGCGCGTAGTCAGTTCACGAACTTCCGGCTCCTCGGCCTCCAGCGGGAAGGTCTGGATCTGGTCGACTTCGGCTTTGACGTCGTCAAGCGCCCGGTCGATGCTGGTGCCGTTCTGCAATTCGACGAGGACGGTACCTGCCCCCTCGGCCGCCACTGCCGTGACTTTCTTGACTCCATCGACCGATTCGACCGCTTCTTCCACCTTCTGGACGATCGATTCCTCGATCTCTTCAGGCGTCGCGCCAGGGTAGATGACACTGACCGATACCGTATCGAGGCTGTTCTCCGGGAATGCTTCCTGGGTGATGGTGCTGAAGGAAAACAGCCCCGCCACCAGCATCGCGAACATCAGCAGGTTCGCCGCGACGCCGTTCAGCGCCATGAAGGCGATCACGCCGCTGCGGTCACGCGCGCGCTCGGTCAGGATATTTCCGTGTCGATCGTGCGGAATACCGTCGTCTGGTTCCGGAGCATCGCGTTCGCTGCCGGACCCGTCAGTCATCGGCCGCTGCCTTCCGGGACTTTGCAGCAGTCGCCGGTTTCGGCTTCTCGACCCGCACCGCCATGCCATCGACCGGCGCGCGCAGCGGGCTCGTCACCAGCTGACCGTCCTGCCCGAGCGAAGGCGTCGTGACGTAAGCAAAGTCGTCGGTCCGCTGGATTACCCGCACCGGCAGAATTCTGAGCTTGCCGCCACGCACCACCCAGATTTCGTTGCCGGGCCGCAGGAACTGCACGGGCACGCGCGCATGTCTTTCCAGGCTGGCTCCGGTGATGGTCGCGCGCACGAAGCTTCCGACCAGCAGCGGCGGAGCGCTGCCGCCGCCACCTTCGCTCACCCTGACGCCGCCGCGAAAGGGATCGGGCACCCGCAAGAAGACATCGATGGTACGCGTCTCGGGGTCGAGAATGGCGTCGGCCCTGTCGACCGTTGCGCTCCAGCGATAGGTCAGCCCGCCGTAGTCAAAGAACACCGAAGCGGGGATACCGCTGCGCCGCGCGCCGAGCAGCCCCGGAATGAGCGCGGCTTCCCCCTCGGTCAACGACACGCGCACCTCAAAGCTGTCAGCGGCGACTATCGAACCCAGCGCCTGGCCCGGCTGAACGAGCTTGCCTGTCGCCGCATCTTCGCTGCGCACAAGACCTGAAAATGGTGCGCTGACAATGGTGCGGCTAAGCGCCAGCTTGGCATCCGCCAGCTGCGCGGCCGCACGGTCGCGCGCTGCAAGCGCAGACTGCAGCTGCGGTTCGCGCGTGGCGAGCCGGTTGGTCTGCGGATCGGCGGTGTCCTTCGCGGCCGGTCGCTCGGCCAGATTGCGCGGCGGCAGGATTTTCGAGGCATGGTCATTGTCGTCGATTGTCGAGGCCAGGTCGCCACGCCGGTCGGCAAAGCGACGCAACTCCTGCCTGGCGATGGCGACTTCCTCACTGGCCTGAAGCACCGCCACATCCTGTGCGGCGACATCGGCCTGTGCAGTGCGTACGCGATTCCGGTAATCGGCGGGATCGATGCGGAACAGGACAGCGCCGCGCGCAATCGTGCCGCCTTCGCGGAACGCCGGATTGACATAGACCAAACGGCCCGGGATTTCGGCGGCGATGGTCACTTCCTCGCGCGGCTGGACAGTACCGGACCCCATCACTTCCAGAGGCCCGGAACCGGCCTCAAGCGGAATGGTCAGCACCAGCGGCACGCGCTCCGCGGGCGGCTTTTCCTCAGGCGCGGGACGCAGGACAATCATCAGCACCGCGAGGAGTACTGCAGCCCCCAGGACGGCCAGAACCAGCTTCTTCTGGCGGCTCATTGTGCTTCCTTTCCTCGCACTGCTGCGGGTGCTCCCTCGTCCATGGCGACCGGCGCGGTGCCTTCGGCTGCGCCCCAGTCGCCACCCAGGGCACGATGCACGCCAAGCCGCGCAAGGGCAACATCGCGACCGGCAGCCGAAAGATTAGATTGCACCTGGTAGACCGCGCGCAAGGCATCGAGCCAGGCGATATAGCTGCCGACGCCCGAACGGTACCGACGTGCCTGCAAGTCCTGCGAGGCCTGCGCATCGTCTAACTGGGCGACGATCAGGGTATAGCGCTGGCGCTTCTCCTCATAGTCCCTGATCGCGAAGTCGGCCTCTCGATAGGCGTTGAGCACTGCACGAGCATAAGCGGCGGCGCGTTCGTCGTAAGTGGCACGCGCAGCCTTGATATTTGCGGTGATACGTCCGGCATCGAAGAGAGGCGCAACGATATTCGAAGCCAGCGACACTGCCCAATTGGCATTGAACTGGGCCGCGTTGCGGGGAGCCCCGCCTTGGGCTCCCGCCGTGCCGTTGATCCTTATCGAAGGAAAACGTTCTGCCCGGCGCGCGCCGATTGCGAGGCGAGCAGCCTCCAGCCGCTGCCAAGCCGCCGCGACGTCGGGACGCTGCGCCAGCGAGTCCGATGGCAGGCCAACTGGAACGGGCTCGAACACCAGCCGCGGTCGCAGCGGACCGGCGATCCGCTCCTTGAGCGTATCGGGATATTCGCGCAGCTGCACCGCGAGCCGGCCTTCTGCAGAATCGAGTGCGCTCTCGCGCAAGGGCAACGAAGCTTCGAGGTCACGAAGCTGCTGACGCACCTGGTAGAGCTCGAAGCTGCCGACCAGACCGCGCTGATAGCGTTCCTCCGTGCGCTCGACACGATCGGTTAGCACATCAACACTGAGCACGGTGAGTTCGATCTGGCGGCGCGCATCGACGATCTCGAAATAGGTCGAGATCGCCTGGGCCGCTGCAGCAAGCTGGACAGCGCGAAAGTCCTCCCTTGCGGCGAAGGCATCGGCGCGCCGCGCGCGCCAGTCGTCTCGATTGCGCCCGAACAGGTCGAGTTCATAGGATGCGCCAAGGCCCAGTGAATAATTCTCCACTTCGAGCCTGTTGCGCGGAATCCCAAATGCACCAAGAGCGCTGCCGGACAATGGCGTATCGGAGTAGCTCGATCCTGCCTGCGCATTGATCGTGGGAAACAATGCAGACATAGCCACCCGCGCTTGGGCGCTGGCGCGTTCCAATCGGGCAGCGGATTCGGCGACGTCGAGATTGTCGCGCAGCGCTTCGGCAACCAGCGCATCGAGCGTTTCGTCCTCGAATCTGCGCCACCATGCCGCAGGCCGGTATTCGCCTTCGGTTTCGGCGGCGATGTAGCTTGACGGCATCTCACCGGCGAGCTCCGGCGCGCTGGTTTTAGGCGCCATCGAAATGCAGCCCGCTAGCACAATGCAGGATGCCCCCGTAAGCAGGTCGCGGAACGCTGATGATCGCGACGGCAGCTTCAAGCGGCACTCCCTGCAGATCGGCGGGCTATGGTCCCGCGCGCCGAGCAACTCCATGCCAGCTTGAACAGTGCCATGGCAAGCTCACCGCGAGGAAGTGCCATGCCAGTCCTGAACCATCCCCTCCCCGGGTCTGGGAAGCGGTGCGACAATGCGCAGGATCAGGAACGACACAACCAGAAAGGCAGACGCCCCGTGAAGCGCGAACTCCAGATCGCGTACGTCGGCCACTGCGCCCCAGGCCCACGATCCGACCGCCATGCCGCCGAAGGTTATAGCCTGGTAAATCGACAGGCACCGCCCCAATATCTCGTCAGGCGAGCGCATCTGGACAGAGGTGTTGATGCTCGTCAACAAGGCGACCCAGGCTGTTCCCGCGAAAAAGGCGAATGGCAGGGCGGCTACAACCGAATGCAGCTCGGCAAGCGCCGACATCACCACGACGAAGATGAGCGCGCCCAAAGTCACGATCCCTTCAAGCTTCAGGCGCCGCCGAATTTGGCCGATGAACGGCGCGGCGACGATCGAGCCGACCCCGAACAGGCCCAGCAGCATGCCGAACTCGATCTCGCTGCCGTGCAGACGGTCCCGGACCACAACCGGCAGCATCGACTGATAGCCCGCCAACCCGAAACCGACGACAAGGCCACGCAGCAATATTCTCCGCAAGGGCGAGGAGCCGGCGCAGTATCGCAGGCCTACCCCGATCGCCCGGAAAATTGGCCTGCGCGCGACCTGCCTCGCCTCTGGGCGCCACCGCAGCAAGACGAAGATCAGCGCGAAATAGCTGCAGGCGTTCACCGCAAATGCCAGCGACACATCCCAGATCGAAATCAGTAGCCCGCCCAGAGCGGGACCGACGCTGCGCGCAATGTTGAACGCGATGGAGTTGAGTGCAATCGCCTGCGGCAGTTCCTTCCGGTCGACTTGCTGGCGCACCGAAGCCTGCCAGGCAGGCGAATTGAGCGCGGTGCCGATGCCGACAGTAAGCGTAAAGGCCAGCAGCAGGATCGGCGTGATCAGCCCCGCATAAGTGAGGGTTGCGAGCACGCCGGACGTTGCCAGCATGCCGATCTGTGCGGCCAGCATCACGCGCCGCCTGTCGAAATTGTCGGCAATCGCACCGGCAATCATGCCGAACAGCATAATCGGCACGGTTGCCGATGCCTGGACCAGGCCGATCAGCTGGTGCGATTCGGTCAGCGAGGTCATCAGCCACGCCGCGCCCACCGCCTGGATCGTCGCGCCGAGATTTGAAAACAGGTTGGCAATCCAGATGGCGCGGAAGATCGGATAGCGGAACGGCGAGAATGCCCCGATCCTCTCGGTCAGTTCCGCCGGGTCTTCCTGATTGCTTGATTCCGCCTCTGCCACGGCACGTGCGTTAAGACGCCGGGCCTTGCGCCGCAAGCCTCAGAATCGGCGGTAATTCCCCGCCGCTGTGGATGGCTTTCCGCCTCTGGCGGCAGGGCTAGACCGCCCTGCGCACTTTCTGGCGATGGGCGCCGACGCCTTGCTTGCGCCGGCGGTGGAACGGACGGGCATTCTTGCCTTCCCCGCCGTGATCGCCCTGCCGGTCGCGGCGCGGGGCATCCTGACGCGGTTTCCGTGCATCGCCTTCGCCCCTGGCAGGCTTGCGGCTCGGAGCCGGAAGGCGCGCCGCTTCCTTCGTGAAGTCTTCGGGCAAAGGCTGCGGCGTCGCGCGGACGCGAGTGAGCTTCTCGATGTCGCGCAGATAGGGCTTTTCGTCCGGCGCAACGAAGCTCACCGCGATGCCGTCGGCTCCGGCTCGCGCGGTGCGGCCGATACGGTGGACATATTGTTCCGGAACGTTCGGCAGCTCGAAATTGAAGACGTGGCTGACGCCGGAAACGTCAATGCCGCGCGCGGCAATGTCGGTGGCGACCAGCACCGGGGCACTGCCCTGCTTAAACGCGGCCAGCGCGGCAGTGCGCTGAGCCTGGCTCTTGTTGCCGTGGATCGCCGCAGCCTGGATACCGGCCGCTGAAAGGTGGCGCACGACGCGGTCTGCACCGTGCTTGGTCCGCGTGAAGACCAGCGTGCGGGTAATCGAACCATCGGTCAGGCCCGCCCTCAGCCGCAGCGTAAGCAACGCTTGCTTTTCGGCCTGGTTGACGAAAGTGACGAACTGCTCGACGCGCTCGACCGTCGTCGATTGCGGCGTCACTTCGACGCGCACCGGATCGTGAATGAACTGCCTGCCAAGCTCGGCGATCGCCTTGGGCATGGTTGCGGAAAAGAAAAGGCTCTGCCGCTGCTTGGGCAGCATGCCGGCAACCCGCTTGAGGGGATGGATGAAGCCCAGGTCCATCATCTGGTCCGCCTCGTCGAGGACGAATATCTCGACATGGCGCAGCGTCAGCGCGCGGCTGTCGGCAAGGTCCAGCAAGCGACCGGGCGTCGCGACCAGCACGTCGCAGCCGCGTTCAAGCGCACGCGCCTGTCTGCCGGTCGGAACACCACCGAAGACGCACTGTACGGAAAGATTGAGGAACTTGGCATAACCGCGCATGTTTTCGGCGATCTGGGCGGCCAGTTCGCGGGTCGGAGACAGCACAAGCATGCGGCAGCCGGCGTTCCGGCGCGGCTGCGGATCGCTCGCCAGCCTGTGGAGCGACGGAAGCGAAAATGCGGCGGTCTTGCCGGTACCCGTCTGGGCGATGCCGAGCAGGTCACGGCCTTCGAGCAGCGCCGGAATCGCCTGGCGCTGGATCGGGGTGGGCTCCGCATAGCCCTTGTCGCCAAGCGCGCGGAGGATGGGCTCGGCCAGGCCGAGCTCGGAGAAGTAAGACATTATCGTGAAATCTTTCAAATATTTGCGAGGCGCAGCGGCAAGCGTGCCGGATGCGCGCGGCAAGGGTCCATCTTGTTGGCGACCCTGCGTGAATAAGGAAGCTCTGGTTCGTAACTGCAACCGGTTGTCGAGGCAGGTCACGCGCCGTGCGCGGAACTTCACGCTACCCCGGATTCCAGCGGACCTCGGCCCGCCACCGGTTACTTGGCTCGCGCCCTAGACGGAGCCGTGGCGGAAAGCAAGAAAATTACAATTCTCTAGAAAATGATTCCACAGCTCCGATTTAGCATACCTCAGTAGAAGCCTTGGAGCTTGGTATGGTCCCAGCTCACCATGTTACGCGGCGTGAAGCGCAGCACCACGCGCTTGGCGATCGAGGCCTTGACCTGTTCGCTCATCGATCCGCTGATGCTTCCGGCCAGTTCCCGGTCCGCCCCGATATGGCTCATCAGCCGGGGAATCTCCTCGGGATCGGTGATGATTTCGACATCGGCATAGACGATCACCGATTTCAGTTCGGCATAGCCATCTCCGCTTTCGACGAGCAGCGTCGCACGCGGATCGCGTTCGAGATTGCGCACCTTCTGGCTCCTGCGGAAGGAAGTGATGATGATCCTCCCCTTATCATCCAGACCGTAGTTCATGGGCACCGGATGCGGCAGGCCCTCCGGCCCGTTGGTAACGAGAATGATGCGCGAACGACTGCGCAGATAGGCGTCGGCCTCCTCAGCACTCATCCTTATCGTGTCGCGTCGCGATGGCATCGGTCCGCCTCCCTTTGTCTGGCTTCAGGACGTACGCAGCTGGATATCCGGATCGCCAAGCTGCACCAGCCGGCGCAGCCCTGCGCGGGCCAAACGTTCGACCTCCACCTTGCGTCTGGCTGCGGCCAGCGGGTGCAACGGCGCGGGCCGCAGGATCTCAGCGTCATAGGCGTCACCTACGATCACCCCGCACTTGTCCGGCAGGAACGCCTCATCCTCAAGGCAGGCCCTGTCGAGCCCCGGCGGCAGACCCCAGAAGAATCGGTCGCAATATTCGAGATAGTCTGGCCATTTCGCATCGCCAAGCAGATCAGACCTGCTGACCTTGATCTCGACGATGACGATACGCCCCTTGGCATCAATGCCCATCAGGTCAGCCCGCCTGCCCGAACGCAATGGCATTTCGCCGAGGCACCATATGTCGTTCCTCGAAAACAGCCGCCCGATACCGCGCACGACATCGGCTGCCACAGTCTGATCGGGCAATATGGATCGGAGAGAATCGACTTCGGCCACGCCCCTTCATAGGAACATATCAGGAACTTTCAAGCCCGATGTGGTCAAGCGAGGCGCCGCTGGGCAGACGTGTCCTTCGGCGGCGTCAGTCCAAGCAGCGCGTCGCGCGCCGAAACAAAGTCTTCCCATAGCGCCAGCGCCGCACCAGTTGGCCGCGTACCACGCGCATGAACCGCGAGCAGCGCGGACAGCCCGGGCTCCATAACAGAAGCAATGTCGGCGATGCCCTGTTCCGCAAGCTCGCAGCGCCTGCCACCAGCTTCGCGCATTATTGCCGGGAAATTGCGAATTTCCGGGGACATGCCAGGCATCTCGCGCCCTGCCAGCATGGCGACCGCACCGGCGGCGTCGTGCAGCGCGGACCACTTCATGCTGAGCGCGCTTGCCGAGCCCTGGCCGAATTCCGCCCTGCCGGACCGGGAATGGGCACGGCCTGGCCTGCGAGCCTCGCCACTGGTTGTAGAGTTGACGTTCATGACCTCCACCATAGCTTCACCGTCCTTGCCAAATCGCTAATTTTGCTGGCGTTCGCTGTGCGAACCGCGCAAAGGGGCCGCGACCGGGCCAATCCGGCGGGAGGAGACAATGGCGAACGCCTCGCAGCCGGGGGCACTTGAGGAATGGCGCAAGCATTGGAAAGTGGTCGTTCCAAGTGTTCTCGGCATCATGCTGATATCCGCTCATGGCCATTCGCTGGGTGTGATGATCCGTCCGCTCGAGGCGGAGTTCGGCTGGCCCAGGGCGCAGATTTCAGCAGGATTCATGTTCATCTCGATCTTGTCGCTGGCGCTGGGACCGGTTGTGGGCCGCGCCGTCGACCGCCTGGGCGCGCGCCGCATCGCACTGTTCGGCATCCTGTTCTATGGCGCCATGCTGTCATGCCTGTCGCTCGCTACTTCCAATGTATATTCCTGGTGGGGGCTCTGGATCCTGGTCGCGATCGGCAGCATGACGATCCTGCCTGTCGTGTGGCTGTCCGCGATCAACGGATACTTCTTCCTCAGCCGCGGTCTGGCAATGGCCATCGCTCTTTCGGGCACGGGGATGGGTGCGGCAGTCTGGCCAATCCTGACCAACACGCTGGTCGAGGAATTCGGCTGGCGCATGGCCTATGTCTCGCTGGCCGCGATCAGTGTTGCGATCTGCTTCCCGATCACCTGGCTGCTGTTTCGCGACGCACCGCGCGGCGGCTTTCGCCCGCATGCGCCGGCCGCAGGCACATCGAGTGAGCCACCATCCCCTCCGGCCGCTCCCGGTCCGACCGCCCGGGAACAGGTGGCAAGTACGGCCTACATCAAGCTTGCCGCGACTGTCGTCATCTTCTCGGTCGCAAGCTGCGCGCTGACCAACAATTTCGTTCCGGTCCTGATCGGCGAGGGACTGAGTCCGGCATCTGCCGCGGCGACGGCCGGGCTTCTGGGCATCGGCTCGATCACCGGAAGGTTTGTTGGCGGATTCCTGCTTGACCGGCTAGATGGTAACAAGGTGGCTGCTGTCAGCGTGTTGCTGCCGATCCTGCCGACAACGATCCTGCTCGTGACCGATCAATCCCAGGCCTGGTCCGCCTTCGCCTGCCTGGTCATGGGGTTTTCCGTCGGCACCGAACTCGATTGCGCCGCCTATCTTGCGGCACGGCATCTCGGCACGCGCAATTTCGGCGCGCTGTTCGGATCGATGAACGGCATGATGCTGTTCGGCGCCGGCGTCGGCCCGCTGGCTGCTAACGCCGTGTTCGATGTCACGCGCAGCTACGATCTCGTGCTCATCGCACTGATCCCACTGTTCATTGCCACGGCAGTATTATTCCTGTCGCTCGGCAGCTATCGCCATCTCGACCCTGAAACCGGCCAGCCAATGCCTGCGTGAGAATGCAAAGCGGGCCCGCCATCAATCCTCTGGTAAGCGCGCCCGCGACCTGCTAACCGCTCGCCTCCACGGCCCAAGGCGCAAGCACCCGTAGC
>CAYPFE010000023.1:0-14668 GCA_964409895.1 uncultured Novosphingobium sp. | reverse complement strand
ATCTGGGCGGCTTTCGCAAACTGACTGCCATCAGCCGACAGCTAGCTCGTCGTAGATCGCGCGCGATACCGGCACCGGGAAATCAAGCAGGATCTGCCCCATTGTCTTCGCCAGTTGGTCGACCCGGGCCGAAAGGCTGGCACCGCCGCCAAGAGCATCGTGAACCACGAAATTCAGGCCCCGGCTACCTGGTAACAGGTAGCGATCAGCGCGCGCATTAGCGGGATCGTCAACAAGGTGTGCGTACCAGTCGGCCACGACCCCGGCCGTCAGCGCCGCAGCGATATATGAATAGAATCGCTCCTCTCGTGCGAAAATGCCAACGTTGAACAGGTTGCCTTTGTCGCCGCTGCGTGCCCAGGCGAGACGAACGAGCGGGAATGTCAGCGTGACATCCGCATCATCGGGAGCTGCCGGTTCCTGCGCCTCCGCCAGCATTTTCGGCTCGAAGCCCTCACGGTTTTCGGGGGAATAGCCGCAGTCGCGCCCGTCCAGCGTCACCTTCGGGTCGATACCCTCCTTCGGCTGCAGGAAATTGAACACCCGCATCAGCGGCGTCACGCCTCGCCCCAGCTGCCCGCCGAGGTTCATCGTCGTGCCCTGCGCCATCGCCGAGATCGCGCAGAGCTGCTCCTTGAGGAAGACCTGCACCCCTTCCGGTTCGTCGTGGTCGACGGTCATCATCGCCACCACCTCGCGGCTGTCCTGCTGGCGTGAGCGCGGGCCATAACTCGATTCGGCGCCAAGCACCTCTGCATGGGCGAGGTTGAGCGGCTTCAGGTTTCGCAACCTCAGGATGTTGTTGGTGCGGTCGAACAGGGCCTGGGCCTGCCGCCGCGCCTTTTGCGCCGCGCCGATGCCGACGATCGGCTGGCAGACCTGCCCGCGCCAGCCCTCGCGGTGCGTCGCGCAGACCTTGTAGCTGGCGGTGGGCGGATAGCCCTTGACACCCGTTACCAGCACGCGGTCTTCCCCGTCCGACTCAAAGCGCGCCTCGCTGAAATCGGCGACGACGTCTGGTGCGTAATAGGCCCTTGGATCGCTGACCTCGTAGATCATCTGCTCCATCGCGGTGCCGCGGTTGACGCGTCCTCCAGTGCCTTCGGGCTTGGTGAGGACAAAGCCGCCATCCGCGCGGCATTCGCAGATCGGGTTACCGATATCCTCCGGATTGGGGATGTCGAGCCAGTCGGTGGACGTGCCGCCGGTCGCCTGGGTGGAACATTCGAGCAAGTGGCCTACCAGCGTGCCCGCGGCGAGCTGGTCGTGATCATCGGGTGCCCATCCGAATTCATGGATTAGTGCACCTAACGCCAAGGCGCTGTCCACCACCCGGCCGGTGACGACGATGTCGGCGCCTGCCGCCAGCGCGGCAGCGATCGGGAAGCCGCCGAAATAGGCATTGGAGCTAAGTACTTCGCGGTCATCGGGGAGCAGGGCGCCCGAGAACATCTCGCGCACGCCCGCTGCTTTTATCTCGTCCAGGCGGGGCCGAAGATCGTCGCCGGTGACAACCCCTACCTTCGCAGAAGTTCCCAATTCCCTTGCAAGCGCGCGCAGCTCTTCGGCTGCGCTTTCGGGATCGAGCCCGCCCCAGTTGGTGACGAGCTTTACCTTGTGGTCAAGCAACTCGCGTAGGTAGGGCCGGATGTCCGCGAGAAAGCCGGGATGGTAGCCAGGCCCCTTGGTATCCGCTGCGAGCGATGACATCGTGACTTCGGCCAGGTAGTCATAGACGATGTAGTCGACGCCAGCGCGCATCATCGCCGGATGGCCATAGAAGCTGTCCGCGAAGAACGCTGTACCGCCCGCGATTTTAACGATCTTGCCGGTCATTCCAAATCTCCCTGCCCGATCAGCCGATTATCACTGGAAGCCTGATCCAGCCATGTTGGAAGTAGCTCGGGTTGCGGCGGGCATTGTCCATGTCGAAGGAGAAATTCTCCACCCGCTTGAGGAACTCCTCGACGATGATCCTCACCTCCAGCAGTGCAAGGTGCTTGCCAATGCAGTGATGCTGGCCGACGCCGAAGGAAATCGTGCGCAACGGCTCGCGGTTCCAGATGAAGCGCTCCGGCTGGTCGAATTCGCGTTCGTCATGGGCTGCCGACCAGATCATCGCGCAGATGCGCTGGCCGGGCCTGATGTGCTTGCCGGCGACCGTCACATCCTTGTAGGCGGTGCGGAAGGTATACTGCGCGGGCGCGCCGTGGCGCACCATCTCGTCCACCGCGATCGGGACATTGATCTCAAGGTCCGCACGCACTTCGGCAAGCTGGTCCGGATTGCGCCACAGCTCCATGATCCCGGTGGCGCTGACCTTGGAGGCGGATTCAAGCCCGCCCACCATGACGCAGACCAGCTGGTCTGCGATCTCGTTGTCTGAAAGCGCGCGCCCGTCGGGCATGCGGTAGTTGACGAGCCCGTCGATCAGGCGGTTCTCGCCATCGGCCCCTGCGTCTCGCCGGGCCTGGATGCAGGGAATGATATAGCCCTTCACCTGGGCGAAGAATTTCGCGAAGTCGACCGTGGAATCCTCGTCCGGCTGGGTTGCGGCGTTGACGTCCTCGAACAGGCTCTGGGCGCGCTCGGGCGGCAGGCCGAACAGCAGGCAGATCGAATTGGCGACGACGTAGCTGGCGAAGTCCGTGACCATGTCGAAACGTCCGAGCGGCAGCAGCGCATCCAGCCGCTCCCGCGTCACGTCCCGGATAAAGTCCGCAAGTTTCTGCACTGCCTTGGGCTTCAGCGGCGCGATATGGGCATTGCGCATTTCCTCGTACCAGGGGGAGGGGAGTGCTGCGAGTGGCCCAAGCGGATCGGTCGAGGCCATGGGCGGCGGGTTGCCGGTGTTGCGGTGGCTTCTCAGGTAATCGCGCGTCGGCAGGTTGGTCTCGCTGGCGACAAGCGCGTTTTCGCCGATGCGCAGCACCTCCCAGACGTCCTCGAAACGCGAGAAGAAGAAGGTGTCGTAATCCTCGTAGTAATAGGCCGGGTGATGGTCGCGCAGCTCCTTGTAGAAGGACGGCAGGTCGGCGAGCCCGGTCGGGTCGAGCGGGTCCCGGTCGAACGGGGCGCTGCTCATCTCGTTCATGTGACTTCCTCTCCGCTCCCGCGCCGTTTGTGTTGCGCGCCGCAGGTGATAGTCTTGCACAGCTGGCCGGACAATCAAGGGGCCGGATTGCCAGAGGAGCGGGCGAGATGCCGCAATTCGACACCATCGTCACGGGCGGGCGGATAATCGACGGCATCGGAAGCCCCGCTTTCGAGGGCGATATCGGCATTTTCGACGGGCGCATCGCCGAAATCGGCGATCTCTCCGGATGCGATGCTACCCGCAAGATCGACGCGGGCGGCAGGATCGTTGCACCTGGCCACGTCAACCAGCATTCGCACTATGACGTCCAGCTGTTCTGGGATCCCTATTGCTCCAACGCCGGCGAAAATGGGGTGACCACGGTGGTCAACGCCAATTGCGGCTTCGGCCTGGCTCCGGTTCGCGAAGGCGACAAGGAGCGCACGATGATGATGCTGGAGACGACCGAGCAGATCCCGGTTGCTCACCAGCGCGCCGCACTGCCCTGGGACTGGGAGAACTTTCCCGATTACCTTGCGCGGATTGCGGACCTGCCCAAGGGCGTAAACATCATGACCTGCCTGCCGGTAAACCCGCTGCTGGTCTATGTCATGGGGGTCGATGCCGCCAAGTCGCGCGCGCCCACGCGCGCGGAAATGGGCGAGATTCATCGCCTTATCAACGAGGCGATGGATGCCGGCGCGATCGGCATATCGATGTCCTGCATGGGCGCGGAAGGCAATTCGCATCTCGATTGCGACGGCACGCCAATGCCGAGCGACGTGCTCGACCACCAGACCGTGCTCGACATCTGCCACGCGCTCGTGGAACGCGGCGAAGGGGTTATCCAGCTGCTTTCGCACTTGGTGATCTATGGTGACCGCAGCCTGACCGAGCGGCTCTGTGAGTTGGCGAAAGATTCGGGCGTCACCGTGATCCACAACGCTTTCATGACCTCGGACCTGATGCCCAACATGGTTGAAGAGGACCTGGCCTGGCTGGACGCGCAGCGGGGCCAAGGGCTCGACGTTACCGGCAATGTCGTCGTCAGCCGCGGCTGGATCGAGGCGGGGATGCGCCAGCTCGACGTCTCCTGCGGTATGCTGAATTCGGTTCGCCGGATTGCGGCATGCCGCTCCGAGGAAGAGGTGCTCAATCTCGTATCCGATCCGGAATACGTCCGATCCTTCGCCGAGGAATACGCCACCAAGGGGCCGACCAACGGAGCCAACGGTCTGGAAGGCCAGGTCGTCATCAATGTCGGCGCGAAGCCGGAGCTGCAGCGCTTCCTCGACCGGACGCTGGAGGATATCGCCGGCGAAACCGGCATGGGTGCGGTCGAAGCGATGCTGAACCTCGCTTCCCGCTCGGAGCTCGCCCTGCAGTTGCGCTCACCGCAGATTTCCTCGCTCGACCCGCATCAGGCGCGCCGCCTGTTCGCGCATCCCCACACGGTAATCGGCGGCTCGGACGGCGGCGCTAATACCAAAAGCTTCGGCATGGGCCATGCGCCGACCGACATGATGCTTTGGCTGGCGCGCGACGAGAAGCTGATGAGCCTGGAGGACCTTCATTTCCACCTCGGCCTCAAGATTGCCCGCGCCTTGCAGGTGAAGGACCGCGGCGCGCTGCTGCCGGGCTACTGGGCCGATATGCTGATCTACGATCTCGACGAGCTTTATTTCGATACCCAGCGCTACGAGATCGTCCACGACATGCCCGAAGGCGACTGGCGGCGCAAAGGCAAGGCAGGGGGCTACGCCTGGATTCTCGTCAATGGCGTCGTTACTCATCAGCGCGACCGGCCGACCGGGGAAACACTGGGGCAACTGGTGCGCGTTACGCGCCAGTAACAAAGAAAGGGGCAAGTCCCAGCGGCTGGCTCTAAACTAGGATTTCGGAGATCGACTTCCGCGTTTCCATGCTCTTGGTGCCCCACTTGTCCAGAGGCACACCCATCGCCTGCTGCAGCGTCAGGCCGACGCGGCTGACCGGGGTGCCGGCGCCGTTGACATAGACGCCCGTCTTCACCGCGCCGCCCGCGCTGCCTGCCGTCATCATCGGCATGTTGTCGATGGTGTGGAACTTGGCGAACTCGGTTTCGGAGTGGGCGAAGACCAGCGTGTTGTCGAGCAGCGTGCGGTCGCCTTCCTTCACCTTGTCGAGGGCGCCGAGGAAATAGACCCAGGCCTCCATGATCTTGGTAAGGAAATAGGTCGCCTCGGGCTGATAGCCGAGCTTGGTGTCGAGCACTTCCTCATGCGTGAGCTGATGGTGGGTGATGGTGCTGCCGATGCGCGTCAGCGAAGACGCGCCGTTGTTGAACATCATGTTGAACACACGCGTCTGGTCGCAGGCGAGCGCCATGACCAGCAGGTCGGTCATCAGCTCGTGGTTCTGCATGACGTTCTCGATCTCGGCATTGACCGGGCGATCCGCGACCTTCGTTGCCACGATGCAGGCCTCGAGCGGTTCGGGCTTGGTGAGCTGGACGTCGAGCTGGGCTTCGAGCTGGCGCACGGAAGTGAAATACTGGTCGAGCTTGATGCGGTCGGCAGCACCCACCGACTTCTCCAGCGCCTGGCGCTGTTCGGTGACACCGGAGAGCACGCTGCGCCGCGCCATAACCGCCGGGTCGGGCGTGAAGTCGCCGCTGTTGGGGTCCTGGAAACCGGTGCCGAAAATGCGCTGGTAAAGCGCTGCGGGCGAGACTTCCGACGGGTTGAGGTTGCCGCCGCCGGCACCGCTCAGCGAGTTGCGCGGATCGCCCGAAGACGAAATCTCCAGCGAGCGGAAGCGCGAGCGCGTGCCTACCTTCTCCCCGATGGCGATGTCGAAGGATGCGCCGGGAAGCCCCCTGTCCGCGCCCATCGCCATGCCGGTGCGCACCGCGACGCCGCCGCTGCGGTGCGGCAGGTTGGGCGCGCCATCGAGCGGCACGTTGAAGCCGCCCAGCACGTTGATCTTGTGCTGGAAGGGCGCGATCGGTGCGAGTTCGGGCGGCAGGTCGTAATCCTTGCCTTGCTTGGTCGGGAACCAGCGGGTGGGATTGACGCCCAGGCCCCAGAACCAGGTTCCGAAGCGCACCGGCATCGGCGCGCCTGTGGCCGCCAGCGCCTGGCCGTTGCCGTCGAGGAAGATGTCGAGGAGCGGCACGCCCACCGTGACGGCGGTCCCGCCGAGCATACCCCTGAGTGCTTTTCTGCGTGTTATGTCATGTGCCATCGTGCTTCTCCTGCCCCTACTTGCCCGAGTAGGTGACTTTGGTGTCGCCGGTATTCAGTTTCACTGCCTTTACCCTGTACGTCTCCGGCATGGAAGCCACGCGCCGGAAAAGATCCCTGATCCTGAACCCGCCCGTTGCAAACCCGCCATGCAGTGTCTCCGACATTTCGTAGACGTTGTCCGGCGTGCCTGCCGTTGCATATTCGAGCGCCCGGCTGCTGATGCATTGGGTGATCGCTTCGTTCTTCGAAAGCGCCTCGCCCAGCCCCTTGGCGTCGGTGAAATCGACGCCGTCGAGCGATCCGCTGCTGTCGATCGGCGCCTCGTTCTCGGTGGAGCGGTAGGCGCCGATACCGTCGAACTTTTCAAGCCCGAGACCGATCGGGTCGGTGATCATGTGGCAGCCCGCGCAGACAGGCTCAGTGGCGTGCGCGCTGAGCCGGATTCGCGCGGTCGGCATCGCCTTGTTTTCCGTGTCCTGCACGGCAGTAAAATTCACGTCGCCCGGTGGGTCGGGGACGACCTGGCACATCAGCAATTCGCGAATGGCGCGTCCCCGCAACGTGGGTGAGCTGCGTCCCGAATGCGAATAGAGCGCGAGGAAGCCGGCTTGCCCCAGCAGGCCCCTGCGCTCGCTGTCGCCGCCGAAATCATAGGGTTGCCAGCCATGCGAGCTCTTCACCTGGACGCGATAGGCAGACGCCAGCGCCCGGTCCATGAAGGTGCGCGAGGTGGTGAACAGCGAGGGATAGTCCGCGTCCCGTGTCAGCAGGTGATCGGAAATCGTGCGCAGCACCTGCTCCGGCAGCGACTTGGCGACGTCCTGGTTGAAATAGGGATAGACGACCGGGTCCTTGGCCATCTCGTCGAACTTCTCGAAAATCAGCATGTCCGCGAAGAAGGCCCGCACGCCCTGCTCGAAACGCGGCGACTGGACCATCGACGCCGCGAACTGTTCGAGCTTTGCAGGGTCCGTCAGTTCGCCTTTCTCGGCGGCGCGCAGCAGGTTTTCGTTGGGCGTAGTGTTCCACAGCAGGAAGCTGAGGCGCGATGCCCGTGCATAATTGTCCAGCCGCATCTCGCCGGGCCGGTCGGGATCGGGTTCCGCGGTTTCCGCGACATAGAGAAAATTGGGAGAGACGAGCATCGCGCCAAGCGCGAGTTCGAGCCCTTTGTAGAAATCGCCCGTCGGCCCCGCTCCCGTACCGGCGAGATTGACGTAGAAGGCCTGTTCGGCACCGGTCAGGGGCCTGCGGAAGATATAGCGGCCTAGTGGGGTCAGGATCTTGCTGGCGCATTCCGCGTCCGCAGCCGCGGCATCCTTCGGCGTGCATCCGGCGAACTGGCCGCGATTGGCTTCGTTGAAGACCTGACCGGCGATGATCCGCGCCATGGCGTCGAACTGTTCGAGCCCGGCAGGCGAGATCGCGGAGGCGCGTGCGCCGCTGGCGATAAGCTCATGCACTGGCCGCACGATCGGTTCGAAGCGGCCCGCCACCCTGATGTCCGGGCCGAAGATGTCGGCGATGGTGTTGCGGTACTGAGCTTCGGTCAGCCTCCGCATCGCGACGACCTGCCCGCTCTCTCCGGCAAGGACGTTCGCGGGCGGCGCATTGATGCCGGTCTTGCGCTTGGCGGCATCGCCGGCAGAGCCGACAAGCAAGGCCGAGGCCGCGGCGATTCCAAGCAGTGCCAGTCCGGTTCTGTTTTTCACTATCATCTCTTCGCTGTCCTTGGCCGCACCGCTGCGTCGTTGACGTAGGCGGGAATGGCCTTGATCGCCTGAGCCGAGGAAATTCCCTCGCATTGCCCGGTCTTGGGGTTCCTAAGGCCGTCGGCAAAATGCCTGACGGTCGACATATAGGTCGCGCAGTCAATTCCGGCCACAAGCGCCGTGCCGGCCCCGCCGAGTGTCTGTGCGGCGAATGTATCGATCAGCGGCCTGTATCCGCCGAGCATGCCCTTGAGCGTCCCGTCGGGCTGAAACGCCAGGCGGAGCCGTCCTTTGCGGTAATCGAAGATCGTGCGGTTGCCGCGAATATCCCGGGCGCCGCCCTGGCCCCAGGTCTGCGTAAGTTCGATATCCTCGGGCTCGGTGGTCAGTACGCCGTCGACGATCCTGCCCTTCAGCACATTGCGGTGGCGTGGTGCCTCGGTGCTGATCGTGAAGGTGCCGTCCCGCAGGAAATTGCCGTCGTGGTCGAGGAACGGCCGGTCCGGGGTATTAGCGTAGATGACCTCGACGTCGTCATCCCGCACCAGGCTGTCGACACCTCTCAGCAGGATTACCTGCGTCCATTCGCCCGACTTGAGAAACTGCTGCATGCCCGAGCCGATTTCGCCGGCGACACCGTCCTTGCCCCGGACTTCGAGCGTGCAGCCGAGAGCGCGGTATTCCTGGTTGTCGATACCCCTTTCGCCTGCCGGGGAAACGAAGTCGGCCTGCGGGCATGCGTCCGGGTCGTCCGTTGCAGTGCCCTCCGCGCCATCGAGGTCCAACCCCCACGCAAGCGGGCTCTTGACCGAGCGCATGACCGGTCTGTCGAACATCTCCGGGTTTGTGCAGATATTTGTACCGTTCGCGCCGAAGGCATAGGCGCGCCAGCTTTCTTCGAGCTCTTTCTTGTTTTCGGCGCGAACCAGCCGTGCGCGCTCGGCAGGATCGAGCGACTCGACAAAGCCGTCGCGCAACCGCGGCACAGGGCCGTCCGGGCATGCATCCATGCCCTGGATCACGGGCATCTGGAATTCGGTGACGAGGAAGCCCATCACTCCGTCCGCCGGCGGAGCGGGCAGCCATTTCGCAGCCGTCTCGCCAATCGCCGGCGAGACCAGGGGCTTGGGAGCGCCTGGTAGGTTTGCAAGCGCAATCACGGCGATGGCCGAAGTCAGAAGTACGGATCTACGTGCAACTTGTACCGGTCCCACCGTCTTCCCGTGGGCAGCATTCCGGTCAAGAGCGGCTCGCTTCATAATCGATCACCTCGCGACCGTCTTTGGCCGCTTTGGCACGTCGTTGACGAAAGCGGGAATCGCCCGGATCGACTGGGCCGAGGAAATGCCCTCGCATTGTCCTGTCTTCGGATTCTTGAGCCCGTCCGCCAGGTGCTTGATCGTCGCCAGCTCCGCAGCACAATCGATGCCGGCGACGAGATGCGAGCCGACGCCGCCGATCGCCGGACTGGCGATAAGGTCGAACAGCGGACGGTAACCTCCGACAACGCCGGTCAGGCTGCCGTCCGGCTGGAATGTGAGCTTCAGCCGGCCTTCGCGGAAATCATATGTCGTGCGGTTGCCGCGAATGTCGCGGGCGCCGCCCTGTCCCCAGGTCTCGGTGAGCTCGATGTCCTTGGGTTCGGTGGTGAGCACACCGTTGACGATCTTGCCCTTCAGTACATTGCGGTGGCGCGGCGGAGCGTCGCTGATGGTGAAGGTTCCCCAGCGCAGGAACTTGCCTTCACTGTTGGCGTAGGGGCGGTCGGGTGTATTGCCGTAGATCACCTCGACGTCGTCGTCGCGCACCAGGCTGTCGACGCCGCGCAGCAGGATGACCTGCGTCCACTCGCCAGATGCGTGGAACTGCTTCATGCCCACGGATACGTCACTGCGCTCGCCGCTCGCCGAGCGCCATTCGAGCTTGCAGCCCTGGGCTCGGTATTCCTGGTTGTCGATGCCCTTCTCGCCCGCCGGGCTGGTGAAATCCTGCTGCGCACAGCCGTTCGAGCCTCCGGTTCCCGCGCCGCCGTCGCCATCAAGGTCGATTCCCCAGGCGAGCGAACTCTGCACTGTGCGGATCAGCGGCCTGTCGAACATGTCGGGCTGCGAGCAGACATTGCTGCCGTCCGGGCCGAATGCCGTCGCCCGCCACAAGTCGGTGAGCTCCTTTTCGTTTTCCTTGAGCGACAGGCGCTGGCGCTCGTCGGCAGGAAGCGAGGCGAGGTAGGCATCGCGCACCTTGAGCGCCGGGCCGTCCGGACAGGCATCCATGCCGTCGATGATCGGCGGTATGAATTCCTCGACTACGAAACCCATGATGCCGTCGGCGGGCGGTTGCGGCAGTTCGGCGGCGTCGCCATCGCCCTGCGCCGGGCTGACAAATGCGCCCGGCGTTCCCGTCATTGGTCCGATAGCGGCAAGCGCCAGCGCAAGCGCGGAAAGCCGGAGGCCATTCGCCGCCAGCCCGCGCTTGCGCCCGCCACTATTTGCAGACCGACCCAGGTCACTCATCGATCTATCCTTCCAAGCCCTGCGCGCCATTGCTCAAGGCCTCACAACATTCGCGCCTTCGGGCACGGATCGGCCTTCGCCGGAGGACGCCACGAAGACGCGGGCCCCGCGATAGGTCCATTGCGCGACATCGTGCTCGCGGTTCACCTGCCAGTCGCCAATGCCTCTGCTCGCGAGCCCCGCAGCGAAGGGTGCCCAGCCGTTGCATTCGGCCGTGCAAGCACCGGTGAACAGCAGCTGTTCGCCGCCAACGCTCAGGGCATAGCTTCCGTCGACGAAGAGGGGCTCCACCTTCTCCGGCGCGACGACCTCGGGCACGGGGGGAATGAACTTCAGCGTATTCCATTTGAATTCATCCGCCCCGTCATAGCGTGTCGAACCCTTCGGATCGCCCTTGCGGGTGTAGACCATGTGCCAGCCCTTGTAGACCCATTGCAGGCCAGCGGGTCCTTCGATGATGGTCCAGTCCGGGGCGTTGCCGGGTTCCGAATAATATCCCTTTTCCGCCATCTTCGCCGCCCATTCCCGGCGGCCGGGACCAAACCCGGCGGGATAGGCTACGTTCGGCGTGGAATCCGCCGGAGCGAGGAGCGGCTCCCATTCCTCGCAGCGCGTCGCGCAATATTGCGCCGCATCGGGCGACCAGCGCTGCACCGTGCGCAAGTCAAGCCCGTAGAGCGTGTGGCCCCAGACGTCGGTATAGACGGGCCCTGCCTCCGTGCTTCTCACCGCGACCCCCTTGGGGTATTCGCTTGTCGTCGCGGGCAGGATCGGCAGGTCGGCGGGCTGGGCCTGTAAAGCCACGGGAGCCGTCGCCAACGTAACGGCCGCCAGCATTGGAACATGCAACTTCATTTGACGCATCGCACTCATGTTTTCGTTGTCCCAGTCGATCTTGACCACCAAATGGCCCAAGAGGCAAGTCCTGGAGGGCGAAGCTCCTATAGTGGCCGGAGTATGCGTCCCGAATGCGCAGGGACGGTTCGCTCGTTCCGGCGTATGACCACCCCGTTCACCAGCATATGATAAATACCGCAAGGGTTGTCCGCAAGCAGCCGTTCGCGGCCAGCCGGGAGGTCGTTCACGGTACGCAGTTCGCCCGGAGCGACGGAGGCAGGGTCGAACACGCAAATATCGGCGAAACACCCTTCGGCTAGCCTGCCGCGGTTTTCGATGCCCATCAGTTCCGCCGGCTCCTGCGTCAGCTTGTGGACGGCCGCTTCCAGCGTCATTGCGCCACGCTCGCGCACCCAGTTGCCGAGCAGGTCGGTCGGCAGCACCGCGTCGCAGATCTGTTCGGGGTGCGCGCCTGCGTCCGACAGGCCCAGCACGGCGCCTTCCTCGTTGAGCAGCCGGGTCACTTCTGCGGGATCGTCGTTGCCGTAGGTGAAGATGAAGCTGGTTTCGAGCCGGTCGGTGACCGCGAGGTCGAGCAGCGCGTCGAGCGGATCGCAGCCCTGCGCCGCCCCGATGTCGGCCAGCGTCCGGCCCTGCAGCTCCGGCGCAGTGGCGCTGTGTTCCAGCGTGACATGGTGCCAGTCGATGTGTTCGCCGGTGTTGGACCTCAACTCGGGCCGCATGCGATCGCGCCAGCCGCTGTCTGCATAGGCGGCGATGCGCTGCTCCTCGGTGACCGGGTTGAGTTTCGCCATCAACGCGGAGCGCATGATCGAAGGCATCGACATGCGGTTGCGCGCGATCAGCGGCCTGCAGGAGACCTGCGGGCGGATGTCGGCCCCGCGCTCGCGCCAGTGGCGGAGCATTTCCAGGAAATGCTCGTGATGTCCGCCCGGCATGGCGAGAAGCGCGATCCAGGTGAACGGCCGTCCGATCTACTGCTGGACGCTGTGAACCTTCCCGAGGTCGAAATTGCCGCCCGCGTTGAACATGGCCACGCCCTTGCCGTGGTCGCGCAACGCTTCGAGCAGCGCCATGACTTCGCTTTCGCTGGCCTGCTGCGAGGCGGTTCTTGCCGCGCGCGGCATGGTCTTGGTGGCGATACCCATGGCGCCGGCGGCCATGCCTTCCGTCGTAAGCCGGGACATGGCGTCGATTTCTTCCGGCGTCGCCTCGCGTTCGAAGGCGTCGGCGCCCATGGCCGCGATGCGTATCGTCGAATGGCCGAGGAATGCGCCGAAATTGAGCATCGGTCCGCGCCTTTCGACCTCGGCGAGGTAGCTTGCGAAGCTCTCCACTTGAGGCGGCAATGCTGCATCCAGCACATCGGGATGCATGTCCTCCTGGTCGCGCAGCATCTCGATCACAAGACTGCGGTTGGCGCGGGAATAGGGTGCGATCGCAAAGCCGCAATTGCCGTTGATCACCGAGGTCACGCCGTGATGGCAGGACGAGGACAATTCGTGCTCCCAGAACACCTGGGCGTCGTAATGGCTGTGGATGTCGATGAAGCCGGGCGCGACGATCAGCCCCCCGGCGTCGATCGTTTCGTCTGCTTCTCCTGCCGGCAGGTCAGGTCCGACCTTGGCGACTCGGTCGCCGTCAATCAGTACGTCGGCGCGAAACCGCTCGGTTCCGGTTCCGTCGATCACCTCGCCGCCGGCTATCAGAATCCTGGCCAAACTATCCTCCTGCTTGCTCAGGCGAGACCGAAGCGCTGCGAGTAATCCGCGAACAGGTCCTCGACCCAGCCCTGCTCCAGTCCCAGCGCCTCGTAGGAATAGGGGTAGCGGCCGTATCGGTCGACCTTGTTTTCAGGCGCATCCAGCCAGGCCGAAATTCGGGATTCGAATTCCGGCGTCACCTCGCGGTCCTGCCGGGCATAGACGCTGCGGATCACGGCAAGCGGATCGGCGACGATCTCAGGAAAGGGAATGTGGACAAGGCGCGGATCGTCGAGCATTTCGTCCGCCATCACCCCGTCGATCCCGGCTTTCATCATCTCGGCGATGGTCTTGCCGGTCGCCTTGAGGTCGCCCGGCTTGCCGGAGATGGTCTCGTAGATCACCGAACCCAGCAGCGTGATCGAGGAAAGGATTTCGCTTATTGGCCGGTGCGCCCAGATGCACAGCGCATCGGGATAGAAATCGAACAGCGTCTTCAGATTGCCCTGGTGCAGCGTGCCCTTGCAGACCCAGTGGTGCTTGCCGGTGTTCCACTGGCCATGTTGCATGAACTGGCGGTGGAAATCGAAGGTGCCCTGCGGCTCGAGGTCGACCCAGAGGATCTCGTCATGCGGCACCTTGTAGTAATGATAACAATAGGTTGTCCGAAAATCGAGAGCGATGAGCTCTTCGTCCTCGATCAGCTGGTAGGCACCCTTGTCGATATAGGGGTGCATCGGTTTCTGCGCCGGGCAGAAGTCCATCCAGTGTTCGACCTGGCGCTGCGAAAAGGCGATACGCTCGGGCACCACCGGTCCGGCGCCGGGTGGTGGCGAGGGCGAGTACATGTGCCAGCTCTGCGGTGCCAGAGCTGCCGGATCCTCGGCCAGAAGCGAATGGATCAGCGTCGTGCCCGAGCGCGCGAAGCCGACGACGAAGATTGGCCGCTCTATCTTCTCCTCGGCAATCCGGGGGAAGCGCTGCCGGTCGAAGGCCAGCTTCAGCCGGTTGACCAAGAGCCGCTTTACCTGGTCCTGGACGTCCAGCAACTCGCGGCGCGAATAGGGACCGAAGGTGTTGATCCAGTCGACCACCTTGCCCACACGGCCGATCAATCCCTCGTCCGCAAGTCCGTAGGCGCCGGACTCGCGTTCGGCGAGTGCGAAGAGGTTGTCCAGCGATAGCATTGTCTCTCCCATATGCTTTCAGCTCCTTGGTCCGATCCGGGCTTCCCTTAGTGCTGAACGCCGGACCTTGCCGGCGTTGTCGCGAACCCGTTCACGGGTGAATTCGGCGGAGCGCGGGCGCTTGAAGCCGTGCAGGCTTTCCCGCAGGCTCGCCAGGAACTCGGCCTCGTCCGGCATTTGTGCACCGTCCTCCAGTTCGACGATCGCATGCAGGCGGTTGCCGAGGTCGTCGTCCGGCAGGCCGATCACCGCCGAGCAGGCGACGCCGGGCAGGCAGTCGATCACCGCTTCCACTTCCGCCGGATAGATGTTGACGCCGCCGATCACCACCATGTCGGTGCGGCGGTCGGCGATATAGAGCCAGCCGTCCTCGTCGAGCCAGCCCATGTCGC
>CAYPFE010000022.1:0-14769 GCA_964409895.1 uncultured Novosphingobium sp. | reverse complement strand
GATCGAGACTTCGATAAGATCGGTCCAGCGGTTTTTCGGCGCGAACTCCTCGAGGTAGATCGCCGCCAGCACGCCCATCGGGAAGCTTATCGCCAGCGTCACCAGCATCGTCAGCATCGAACCCTTGGTCGCGCCCCATACGCCGGCGATGTCGGGATTGGTCGAATCCGAACCGCTCAGGAAATCCCAGTCGATTCCGCCCAGCCCGTTGCCCAGCATGATCACCAGCAGCAGGATCAGGAATGCCATCGACAACACGATCGCGCCGAGCCCGAGCAGCCGGAAGCGCCGCTCCGCCGCATGGCGTTTCGCCAGCCGTTTCGTCAGTTCGGGCGATTGCCAGAGGTCAGTCATAGGCCTCCCGGAAGCGCTTGACGACGCGAAGCGCGACAATGTTGAGGATCAGCGTTACAATGAACAGGACGAGGCCCAAAGCAAAGGCGGACAGTGTCTTGGGACTGTCGAATTCCTGGTCGCCAGTGAGCAGCTGGACGATCTGGAACGTCACCGTCGTCATGCTGTCGAGTGGATCGACCGTCAGGTTGGCGGCGGCGCCCGCTGCCATCACCACGATCATGGTTTCGCCGATCGCACGGCTGATCGCCAGCATCACGCCGGCGACGATGCCGGGGAGCGCTGCGGGCAGCAGCACCTTCTTGATCGTCTCGGACTTGGTCGCGCCCATCGCCAGCGAGCCGTCGCGCATCGCGCTCGGCACCGCGGCGATGGAGTCGTCGGCCATGGAGGAAACGAAGGGGATGATCATCACCCCCATAACGAGGCCTGCCGCCAGCGCGCTTTCGGTCGACGGGTTGTCGCGCCCGAGCGAAGCGGCAACGTCGCGGATGAACGGCGCCACCGTCAGCGCGGCGAAATAGCCGTAGACCACCGTCGGCACGCCGGCGAGGATCTCCAGCATCGGCTTCAGCCATTTGCGCAGCGTCGGCGTTGCATATTGGGTGAGGAAGATCGCGCTCATCAGGCCCAGAGGGATGGCGACGATCATGGCGATGATCGCGCCGATATAGAGCGTACCCCAAAACAGCGGGATCGCGCCGAAGTTCCCGCCGATATCCTCGCCCCTGGCATTGCCAGGGCTCCAGTGCGTGCCGGTAAGGAAATCGATCGGAGACACGTCGCGGAAGAACAACCCCGTCTCAAAGATCAGCGAAGCGACGATTCCGAATGTCGTCAGGATCGCCATCAGCGAGGCGGCGAGCAGCGCCAACATGACCGCGCGCTCGACGCGGGTGCGCGCTGGGAAGTCCGCGCGGATGCGGGTGAACGCGTAGGCGCCGCCTGCGAACAGCGCGACAAGGGCGAGCACTGCGCCGATCAATCCGTAGCGCGATTGCGCCTCGCGAATCGGCTCTGCGAGTTCGCTAGCCAGCGGGTTGAATACGCCGGCATCGGGATTAGCCGCCAGGCTGCGTGCTTCGGCGAGTATCGCCTGACGCTCGAAATCGCTCGCCGGAAGCTTTGCGGCGAGCGGCGAATCCATCACCGAATTCAGTACGAAGCCGGGCGAGACCGCCGACCAGGCCAGCCAGACGATCAGCGCCGGTAGCACGATCCAGAGGACGGCATGCAGGCCGTGGTAGCTCGGAGTCGCCCTGACTGCCCCGCTACCGGCATACAGCAATCGGGCCCGGGCCCTGGCTGTCGTCCAGCCAATGAGGCCCAGGCCCGCAATTGCCAGGAGAACGAGGACTGGTGTCATCTGTTCCCCAACGCGGTCACTTGAGATCCTTGGGATCGAGCGGCGTCATGTTCTTGATGATTTCCGCATTCTTCGTACGCACGTCGTCGGGCGAGATCACCATGCCCTTGCCCTTGAGGTAGCCGTCCGGGCCCCAGGCATCAATCCATGCCTCGACATATCCACGGAGGGGTTTGATCGCTTCGAGGTGCTGCTTCTTCACGTAGATGTAGAGCGGGCGCGCGCCGGGGTAGCTGAAGTCCGAGATCGCCTCATAGGTCGGTTCGACGTCGGACATCGGGATGCCCTTTAGCTTGTCGGCGTTTTCTTCGAGGAAAGAATAGCCGAAAATGCCGACCGCCTTCGGATTCTGCGCGATCTTCTGGACGATCAGATTGTCGTTCTCGCCGCCTTCGACATAGGCGCCGTCCTCGCGAACATCGTGACAGATCGCTTCATATTTGTCCTTGTCGCTGTCCTTGAGCGCCTTGGTCGCTTCGTCGGTCTTGCAGCCGGCCTCGAGGATCAGTTCCTTGAGCGCGTCGCGCGTGCCCGACGTCGACGGCGGGCCGTAAACCATGATCGGCATGTCGGGCAGTGAGGGATCAATGTCCTTCCAGCTCTTCGCGGTGTTGGGCTTGCCGAAGGGGTTCGCGGCAAGTGCCTTGTAGACATGGGCCGGGGTCAGCTTCATGCCGGGGCCGCTCTGGGCCTCGGCAAAGGCAATGCCGTCGATTCCGACCTGGATTTCAACGACCTCGGTTACGCCGTTCTCCTGGCACATCTCGTACTCGGATGCCTTCATCCGGCGAGAGGCGTTTTCGATGTCGGGATGGGCAGCGCCCACGCCGGCGCAGAAGAGCTTCATACCGCCGCCGGTGCCTGTCGATTCGATCACAGGTGATTTGCCGCCGCCTTCTGCGACCTTTTCGGCCACAGCAGTGGCGAAGGGATAGACGGTTGAGGAACCGACTGCGCGGACGAAATCACGAGAGCTGTCGCCTCCGCCCGAACCGCCGCAGGCGCTGAGCGCGAGAGCTGAAATGCCGGTCAAAGCAATAGTCGTAAATTTGTTCATATTGGCCTCCATGCGCCCGATGAGGACGCTCCTATTGGTCTTGAGTGACAGTAATGTGACATTCGGAGATGGGAGTCCGCCATCGGCAAGGGGACCTGTGGCGGACGATCGCTTGGGGTCGCGATCAGAAGTCGAACAGGGCGCGCAGACCGAAGGCATCGACGGAATAGTTTCTGTCTCCGCCCGCAGCCGGATGCACGGCATCCGAATATTTCATGCGCCCGTAATTGAGGGCGAAACGCAAGTAGTCGATCGGCGTCCAGATAATCGAGGCGCCGATACCGTTCTGCTTTCCGCCGACGATGCCGGCATCGTTGAGGTCGAGATAATCGTAGCGCAGGTTGACCTGCACCGCGCCCATGCCGCCTTCGTCGACCGGATTGGCGGGCTTGACGCGATCGAAGGTGCCCTTCTTGTAGCCGCGCTTGTCGCCTTTGGTGAGGAACGCGCCGATTTCGGCATAGCCGCCAAAGAAGGTCGGGTTGGCCAGCATGTCGGAACGATTGACCTTCTGCCAGAAGCCTTCCGCAGCGACATGGAACGGGCCGGCGATGGCAGCTGCCTCGACGCCGAGGCCGAATTCGCTGTCCGCCGGGATCGATCCCGTATCGATGAAGCGCTGGCTGGTGAAGTGCAGCAACGGACGCTGGCGGTACCGCACCGAAGTCCCCGGATCCTTGAGCTTGGTGTAGTGCACGGATCCGCCGAGATGCACCTGTGCGTTGCCGGCCTTGGGCATGAACACCACGCGGCCGTCCGCGCTCCAGGCCTTGTTGGACAGCGAGCCGATATTGTCGGTGAAGACGCCCGCCTGCACAAGGACAGGTCCCTTGTTGTATTGTGCGGAAAGGCCGACACGGCGTTCGAAGCCGAAGGCGTCGGTAAAGGCCGCGCGCTCGTTCATCGAGATGAAGCGGCTGCTGGTGAGCTCTTCAAGCCCCTGGAAATTGTTGTGCTGGCCGATGGTGAGCGTCAGCCCGTTGTGGCTGTAATCGAACAGGGCGTCGGTGATTTCGACATCGTTGTCCGCGAAATCGACTTCGAACTTGTAGCCGAAACCGCCCGGGATATCGCCTTCGACACCGAGCCTGCCGCGGCGCAGCTCGTTGCCCCAGCCGTCGGGACGGCCGGTCGAACGCGGAGCATTAATCGAGCCTGCCTGGAATTCGAGACGCCCGCGCGGCTTGAAGCTCCAGCCGCCTTCGCCTTCGATCTGCGGCCCGCCTTTCCATGCGACCTTGACGGGCGGGTTTCCCTTGACATCGGTCGCTACCGCAACCGCCTTGTTCGCGGCCTCGGCTGCCGCTGCGGCATCGGCGGTCGCCTGGGATGCGACGGCCCTGGCCTGGGTCAGTTCGCTTTCCAGCGTGGTGATGCGCTGGGACATCTGCCCCATTTCCGCGCGCATCTTCTGCATTTCCGCCAGCACGGCTTCCATGTTGGCCGGGCTGGCGTGGGCGGGCAGCGCCCATCCGGTCGAGATGGCCAGTGCGACAAGCGACGTACTAAGTCTTGCATTCATTCCTGAGGTTTCCCCGAGTTGCGATTCGTGTCTGTTTCAAGACGCCGATATGACCGCGAGATGTCACGGGGATGACGGTTGCGTTACAGTTTGATGACAACGCGCAACTTGCTTCGGGCCGGGAGAAGGGGCCCGGTGGTTCAGCCCTTGCGGGGCGGCAGCATGATCGAAGCGGTCGCCCCTTCGCCCTGACGGCTGGTGATGTCGAACCTGCCGCGATGGCGTTCGACGATATGCTTGACGATCGACAGGCCCAGCCCAGTGCCACCGGCCGCCCGGCTGCGGCCGGCATCGGCGCGGTAGAAGCGTTCGGTGAGGCGCGGCAGGTGTTCGGGCGCGATGCCTTCGCCCTCATCCCTGACGGCGATAAGGACCCAGCCCGTCTCGCTGGCTTCCAGCGTCACATGCACCGGCCCGCCCGGCTTGCCGTATTTGAGCGCATTTTCGACAAGGTTGCGGATGACTTGCGCCATCTGGGCGCGGTCTCCGGCGACCCGCGCTTGCTCGCAATCGGCCTCGAACGAAATGTCGGCACCGTCTTTCAGCTCTCCGACGGTCTCGCGGATGAGCGCGACCATATCGACCTCATCCGACGGAATTTCGTGCTTGCTTGCCTCGATGCGCGAAAGCGACATGAGGTCGGAGACCAGGGCCTGCATGCGTTTGGCTTCGTGTTGGATCGTCGTGAGAAACCGCTCGCGCGTTTCCGGATCGCCGCCGGCCTTGGGGTTCTGGAGCGTCTCGACATAGCCCAGGATCGCAGCCAGCGGGGTGCGCAGCTCATGGCTGGCGTTGGCGACAAAATCAGCATGCGCGCGCGCGACGCTGACCTGGATGGATTGATCGTTGAGCGTCACCAGCCGTTCTTCGTCGCCCAGGACACGGCAATCGACTTCCCAGACGCTGCCACCTACCGAGAGCCCGCGGACTTGTGCCGTGCCGCCGTTCTCCCCGAGCACCACTGCCAGCGCGCCAGGATCGCGAATCGCGATGCGCACGTCCTGTCCTACCACATGGGCTCCCAGCAGCGACTTTGCCGCGCTGTTGGCGAAGGAGACCTGACGCTTCTCAACGATCAGCGCCGGCGTTCTCAGATGTTCAAGCAGTTGCAGATTGTCGATGGCCATGCGGCCTCATAGAACGCCCTGTCCTCACGCGGAAGCCTTGCCGCCAATCCATCGGGGCACTATCGGGCTTTCGGCGCAAGAGCCGGAAAGACCGCCCCGGCCAGGAACCGATCGGACATGGCCGACCTCGTCACTCTCGATATCGGCGGGACCAACGCCCGTTTCGCGCTTGCCAGCGTCGCGGCGGATGGCTCGGTGCAGCTCGGCGAGGTCGTGACGCTGCACACGGGCGCATTCCCGAGCCTTGAGGCTGCGTGGGGCGAATTTGCCAGTCGTCAGTCGGGTGCGCTCCCGCGTGCCGCTGCGATCGCCTTCGCCGGCCCTGTTTTCGGCGGAGCGGCCAGGCTCACGAATTCCAGCTGGGAAATCCGGACGGATGAGCTGGCCAAAGCGCTGGAGCTGGACAAGGCCACGCTGATCAACGATTTTGCAGCAGTCGCACACGCCGCCAATGCGCTACCACCGGAAGATTTTCTCCATCTGGCCGGGCCGGACATCGGCCTGCCCCGCGAAGGCACGATCAGCCTCATCGGACCGGGGACCGGCCTTGGTGTCGCCCATTTCCATCGTATCGCTGGCACTTGCCATGTCCAGGCGACCGAAGGCGGACACATCGGCTTTGCGCCGGTTGACGATCTGGACGACCGGATCCTCGCCCGCCTGCGCCATCGCCACGACCGCGTGTCGCTCGAACGCGTGGTGTCCGGCCCGGGCATCGCCGAGATTTATGCCGTTTTGTCGGAGCGTGATGCCGGCCAACCACCCGCGCTGGATGCAGATTCCATCTGGCGCCTTGGCATCGCAGGTCAGGACGCCATCGCGTCGGCTGCGGTCGACCATTTCTGCCTTCTGCTCGGACGTGCGGCAGGCGACATTGCCCTGGCCCAAGGCGCGGCAGGTGTGGTGATAGCAGGCGGCACCGGCCTCAGCCTTGGCGAGCGCCTACGAGGACCAGCTTTCGGCGAAGGATTCCGGGCCAAGGGGCGCTATGAAGCGATGATGGCCGGCATTCCGGTGAAGCTGCTGAGACACCCGCAGCCGGGCCTCTTGGGAGCGGCAGCGGTTCTTGTGGCTGAGCATTGGCCTTGATGGCCTATACCGGTTCGAGCCAGCCGGACAGGCCGCGTTAACTTTCATTGGCTATGAGTCCCAAGCTGAAACGCGGTTGATCGCTTGCTGGCGCCATGCCACGAATCACCTGATTTGCAGGCAGAAGCGAATCGGAAACGGACATATGCCGGGCAAAATGAATTCACGCGCCATGCTTGGGGCTGCCTTCGTCGGGCTGGCCGCACTGGCGGGTGGCATGATGTTCGCTGATCCCGCCACCGCTCCCAGCGAGCCCGGTGCCGGTGATGCCGAACAAGCCCACGCTGCCGATGCCACCGTAATCGCCACACCAGAACCGGCTCCCGCTCCTGACGGACCTTTCGTTATCAAGCGTATCCTGCCGATATCCGGACCGATCAAATATGGTGAGTGGCACTGGGACGATGCCGATATTCCCGATGGTCCGATCGTCATCACCGTCGATCTCGAAGCGCGCGTGCTGTCGATCTTCAAGGGCGGCTACGAGATCGGCGCGAGCGCGGTCCTGCTGGGAACCGAGGAAAAGCCCACCCCAGTCGGCGTTTTCCCGATCACCCAGAAGAAGCGCCATCACGTCTCCAATATCTATGGCGCGCCGATGCCTTACATGCAGCGACTGACGAATGACGGCATTTCGCTGCATGCCTCGGAAGTGGAATGGGGCTATGCCAGCCACGGCTGCATCGGCATGCCGGAAAGCTTTGCCGCGAAGGTCTTCGCGCAGACCAAGCTTGGCGACAAGGTCTATATCACGCGAGGCAAGAGGATCGGCATGGGAGATTCGCTGGTCGATTCCTGACCGGCCTGCCTACCCGCGCTTGGGTGCCTTGCGCGCGGGCGCTTTCGCGAAATTCCAGCCTTCCGGTCTGGGCCTTGCGACGAGTTCGCCAATCGAGGCCGGACTGTTGGTCAGCAGTGTGTCGTAGAGCCTGGCAACGGCACTGCCGCGCGGTTCGCTGCCATCGAGTTCGGTAATGATCCTGAGGATCACCCGCAATGCAATCGCACGTGGTGCAGCGGGACGGTAGGTGAGGCCGAGCCCGCCCTTGCTGACGCATTCGCTCCATTCGCGCGCCGCGGCCCATTCCAGCGCGGCATCGGCGTCGGCAAGATGCTGTGCGGCTTCGGCGACGGCAGGCACATCGATCCATTCCGCTCCAGCCAAGGCGTTGCGCATCCGCACGCGGTCGAACCGCTCGTCGCTGTTGCTGGGGTCGTCCGCCGCAGCGATCCCGCAATGGTCGACGATGCCGGCAAGCTCGCTGCGCCGCCAGCCCAGCAGTGGGCGTACTAGTGCAATCCGCGTGCCGGGCACGGTACCGCGAGCGCGCGTACCCGCTAGGCCTGCCACCCCGCTTGCCCGGTTAAGTCGAAGCAGCAGGGTTTCGGCCTGGTCATCGGCGTGATGTGCAGTGGCAAGAGCATCGAGGCCTTCGCTCTCCAGCCAGACACCCAGCGCCGCATAACGCGCCTTGCGTGCTTCGGCCTGGATGTTGCCGCCGGCGACCTCGACTTCCAGCACCTGGTGCGGCACGCCGAGACTTGCGCACAAGGCGCCTGCGTCCTGCGCCTCGCGGGCGCTCCCGGGTCTCAGCCCATGATCGACTGTGGCGGCAGCGATGCGTCCGGGCAGCGCGGACGCTGCGAGCAGAAGCAGCGCGCAACTGTCCGGTCCGCCGGACAGCGCGATGCCGAGGCGTGCGCCACCCCGGGTTTCGGGCCAGAGTGGCTCAATGTCCGCGCAAAACCGCTCGACGAGCCGGGCAGGCGGTTCCTTGGGCCTATCCGCTGCAGTCGAGTCCATTTCGAATGGCGTCATACGGGCCCTTCAGCCGGCCTGCGGCTTCGGCGGCATATGTCTCGCTGAATTCGGCGAGCGCGATGCAGGCGCGCTTGTCGTCCTTGAGCTGTTTCATCGAGCCCGCGAGATAAAGCAGGCTATCCGGAGCGCGCCCGCCGGCCTTGTCGGACTGGTAGTTCTGGAGGAACCATTTGGCCGCCTCGCGCGGATTGCCGTCGTCGAGATAGGCGCGGCCGAGCAGGTTGCGGCCCCAGCTTGCGCGCCAATGCGACGGATGCTTTTCCAGGAAGAGCTTCAGCTGCTGCTGCGCCTCGGGATAGAATTTCGCGTCCCACAGGCGGAAGCCATAGCTGTATTCGTCGTCGGCGGGATCATCGGTTTGCGGCTTGACGATCGCGCTGACGGCGCGGACGCGGTCATTTGAAGGCGGTTTGGGGGCTGCTGCCTGGGCAGGTGCGGCTGCCGGTGCCGGAGCGGGTTTGGAGGCGCCGCCGGTCATGGCGTCGAGATTGGCCTGCGCGGCGGCGGGTGCCGCCAGCCCCTCTGGTTCATCGGTAGCCGGAGGAACGGCAGTTGCGGCAGCGGCCGGTGCCGCTGCAGGCGCTCGCGTTTCCAGTTCCGCGATCCGGTTCGTATTCTGCTCGACCTGGGAGGTCAGCCTTGCCAGCTGCGCTTCCAGTGCGTCCATGCGGGTGAGGATGTCCGTCACCGCCGAGGTGGCAGGCTGCCCGGTTGCAGCTGATCCGCTGGATGCATCCTGCGGGGTTATCTCCGGCGCAAAAAACTTGCCGTCGCCGCCTGGAAAGACCTTGCGCTGAAGCGCGCGGATTTCGGCTTCCATCTTGCGAATGCGGGCCTCGGCAAGCGTGTCTTGCGAAAATGCGGGTATCGCGGGCATCATCAGGGCAAACCCCGCGCACGCCAGCAAGGCGCTCCTGAAAGAACGGGCAATCGGGATTGCGTCCGTCATTGCAATAATACTCCCTTGTCAGCCGCTTCCACAGTGTTCCTGAACGCCGACTTGTGAACCGGGCAGGAACGGAGCTTGGATCAACGGGCGTGTTGCTAGCGCCAGCCGGCGCATGGTGTCGAGACCTGGCTACTCGGAAACGGTGGAATCTGGGGGCGAGGCAGGAGAAACGGCGTCTGGCAAGGGAATTGTTGCGTCGCCGCCGGCAGGAACGCGTGATGACGCTGTCGCTGCTGCCGGGGCTGGCCTGGCGGCGGGACGCGCGACCGCTGGGCGCGGTTCTGCCACCTGAGGAGCCGTGTCCAGAAGCCTCCCGGATTCCGCTCTTGCCGATGTTTGTTGACGGCTGGTTGCCGCGGGTGTTGCAGCAGCACGAGGCGCCGGTGCAACCGCTGCGGGTTCGCGGACCGGCAGACTTGTATCTAAGCTGGTGGCAGGAGCTGGGCTGGCAGTGCGAGCCAGCAGCGCGGCCGCGCTCACGGGCACGTCCTTGACGGTTTCGAGCGTCTCCGAAATTTTCGGCACGCTCTTGCCGCCGACGGTTATTGCGAGTGCATCAGGCCTTGCAGTCCACAGCATCGGGTCGACCGCATCGGATGGCAGGGTAAAGCGTTCACCTTCGGCCAGCTCGTTCTGGAACAGCTGGTTTCCCGCACCGTCGTAGAATTTGACCCAGACGCGCGGTTCGGTTGCGGTGAACACGACCGCTTCCGGGGTTGCATCTGCCGCACTGGGCGTGGCCCCTGCGACAGGCTTTTCGGTATCACCCTTCAGAAAATCCGGAAGGCGACCCTGGGGCGAAAGAAAGCTCGGCCAGAACAGGTAGAGCAGGGCACCGACTATCAGCACGCCCAGCAATGCGGCCGACCAGGCCAGTTTCGCGGAGGGAACACGGGCCGGGTCTCCAGGCTCGAATGTCTCGATCTGCACGTGGGGGCGGCTCTGTTCGTCCAGATCGAGCTGGTCCCGCACCGCATTGGCGATCTCTGCTTCTTCCAGACCTACCGCACGCGCATAGGCCCGCGAAAATCCCACAGCGTAAGTCCGGCCAGCGAGGTCGGAAAGCCGGTTTTCCTCGATGGCCACGAGATGACGTTCGGCGATCCTGGTGTGTGAAGCAACGTCCTCGCGAGACATTCCGGCGGCTTCTCGAGCAAGGCGCAGCCTGTCGCCGACTGTCGTTGGCGCATGTCCGGCTACCTCTGCATCTTCTTCTTCCATTCGCTCAATTCACCCGTACAGGTTTGAAAACGCGTGCAGCACGGCTTCGCTGGGAAAAGTCAATATCGATGCGGCGACAGGTTCTTGAGACGGGACACGATCACAAGTTCTGGATTTCGCATGAATCCCCGATGAATGGCTGGGGATTGGCCTAGTCGCAGTGGATGCCTTTGAGACAAGCCCATTCCTCTATAGCGGCCCGCATGTTCTGCGGTGGAGCGGCCAGCCAGCCTTCCATCGCTTCGCGGATCTCGGACACGTCAAGCTTGCACACCAGTTCCTTGATCGGGCCGACGGCGGCTGGTGTGATCGACAGCCGTTCGATGCCGACGCCGATCAATGCCAGCGCTTCCAGACGCCGCCCGCCCATCTCGCCGCAGACGGCCAGGTCGATATCGTGGGGCTCGAGTTCCCTGACCACTCTCCTGATGAAGCGCAGAATCGACGGGCTGAGCCAGTCGTATCGCGCTGCCAGCTTCGGGTTGGAGCGGTCGGCGGCAAACAGGAACTGGGTAAGGTCGTTGGTCCCGATCGACAGGAACGAAATCTTCGGCGCGATAAGGTCGAGCTGTTCGGCGAGCGACGGGACTTCCAGCATCACGCCGTAGCGGATCGCCTCGGGGAGTTGCTTTTTCTTCTGCCTGAGGAATTCGAGCTGCGTATCGAACACATGCTTGGCCGCATCGAATTCCCAGGCCTCGGAAACCATCGGGAACATGACGTTGAGCGTTCGTCCAGCCGCTGCCTCGATCAGGGCACGTGCCTGGACTTTGAGGAGGCCTTCGCGTTCGAGCGCGATGCGCAGCGCCCGCCAGCCCATCGCCGGGTTTTCCTCGCCGTCCTCATCCCCGTCGTGGCGCAGGTAAGGCAGGGTCTTGTCGCCACCGATGTCGATAGTGCGGAACTTGACCGGCTTGTCGCCCGCCATGTCGAGCACGTCGCGATAGAGCCGCGTCTGGCGCTCGCGCGCCGGAAGTGTCGCGGAGACGAGAAACTGGAACTCGGTCCGGAACAAACCGATTCCGTCCGCTCCGGTCACGCTGATATTGGCGGCGTCGTCGTGCAACCCGGCGTTGATCATGACCCGAATGCGCTTGCCGTCGCGGCTGATCGGCTCGACATCGCGCATCGCGGCGTAGGCGGCCTGGCGCTCGCGGTTCTTGGCGAAACGCGCCTCGAAGGCGTCGATTATCGGCTGCCCGGGTCTGACTGTGGCCAGCCCTTCGTCGGAATCGAGCAGCAGCAAGTCGCCTTCGCCGACAAGGCCGCGCAGACCACGGACACGCCCAAGTACCGGCACACCCATGGCGCGGGCGACGATGACGACATGGGCGGTCAGTGATCCTTCTTCGAGGATCACGCCTTTCAGGCGCCGCCGGTCGTATTCGAGCAGCTCCGCCGGGCCGAGGTTGCGGGCGATCAGGATGGTGTCTCGCCTCAGCCCCAGGCTTGCCGCCGTGCCGAGCTGGCCGGAGACGGTCCGCAGAAGCCGATTCGACAGATCCTCAAGATCGTGCATGCGATCTGCCAGCAGCGGGTCGTCGATCTGCCGCATGCGCATTCGCGTGTGCTGCTGGACGCGCTCTATTGCCGCCTCGGCGGTAAGGCCGGAATCGATCGCTTCGTTGATCCGGCGTGACCAGCCTTCGTCGTAGGCGAACATCTTGTAGGTTTCGAGCACTTCGTCGTGTTCGCCAGCCACGCCAAATTCCACCTGGCTCGCCATCCGGTCGATCTGCTCGCGCATCTTGTCGAAGGCGAGATAGACCCGCTGGCGTTCGGCTTCTGTGTCGTCGGCGACGACGTGCTCGATAGTTATGCGTGGCTGGTGAAACACGGCGTAGCCGCTAGCGAGGCCTTTGACGAGGGTAAGGCCGTGCAGTTGCTCGGTGCCCGTCAGCAGCGTCCGGCCAGCGACGTCATCCTCGTCGACAAATTCGGCGTTGGTAATAAGTTCGGAGAGCACCATCGCCACGGTCTGCAGCGCTTCGATTTCGACATCCTCGTAGCGGCGTGGTTCGGCATGCTGGACGCAGAGTACGCCGACGGCGCGTTCGCGGCGCACGATCGGGACGCCGGCAAAGGAATGGAATTTTTCCTCGCCCGTTTCCGGCCGGTAGGAAAAGTCCGGATGAGCCGCGGCCTCGGCGAGGTTGAGGGTCTCGATCTTGTCGGCGATCAGGCCGACCAGACCCTCGCCGATGCTCATGCGCGTGACGTGCACCGCCTCCTGTGCCAGGCCGCGCGTTGCGAACAACTCCAGCATGCCTTCGCGCAGAAGGTAGATCGAGCAGACTTCGCTATCGAGGGATTCGCCGATCACCTCGACGACATTGTTCAATTTCGCCTGCGCATGGCTGCGCGACGCCATGACATCATGCAGGCGGGTAAGAATTGTCCGTGATGCCTCGACGGCGGTGCTGGTCATGAAGACCGATTAGCCCAAAGCGCAAGCTTTGGGAACGCGGCTTATGCGACCACCCCGCAGGACAGGCGCGCGCGGCCTTGGGTCAAGTGCGCGTAAGCTCTTCCTTGATTCGGAGCTTGCGCTTTTTGAGACTTTGAAGTCTTGCGTCGTCAGGCAGAGGGCGGCTCAATTCTTCTTCGATCTGGCGTTCAATTCCGGCGTGCTTGAGCTCGAGTGCACTGACATGCGAAGCTTCCATCGATGGCTCTCCTTTTGCCTGCCCGACCCGCGACAACCGACCCGGCATCAGCGGATTCGGCGCGATTGCCATAAAATCATATTCGACCTATCTTGATAAGCACCTAAAGAAGATTTTCGGTGGATGGGTTGCCGGGATGCGCCGAATGTCCCGTGCAGCTGGTTCCACGCGATGGGGAATTTGACGTGACCGAGCAGGAAATGCGCAAGCGCCTCGAAGTGTTGCGGATCGAGCATCGCGACCTGGATGCGGCGATCGATGCTCTCAATTCTGCGGGATCGACCGACCAGTTGCAGATCGCCCGGCTGAAAAAGCGCAAGCTCAAACTCAGGGACCAGATCTCGCTGATCGAGGATCGCTTGATCCCGGATATCATCGCCTGACGCCCAATTCTGGGTGCTCAAGTGCGGTTGCAAAACCGTGCCGCTTTCGGACAGAGCCTGACTGAGTGGCTCACAGAAGCCTCGCAGGTCTTGCCCCGCTCTGCGCCGGGCCGTTATCGCTTGAGCCAATGGCTGAACCGACCTCAATCAATCCGCATATCGTGGAAGCTCTATACAGCGAGGCGCTTGTCCTATCCGACGAGGTGCGCGCTGTATTCAGCCTGTCTGCGCGCGAGCCCGGGGAAAGTGGTGACGATGGCGATCTTGTCCGAATCGCCATCTCCAGCGAGGGGCTGCGCACGACGACTCGCATGATGCATGCCGTTGCCTGGCTGCTGAACCTGCGGGCCTTTTTCATGGGCGAGCTGTCGGAGACGCAATTACGCCGGCACAGCCGCTTGAGTGCCGATCTGCTAGGCTCCGACCCCGAACATGCATCCATGCTGGAGCCTGAAGTTCGCTCGCTGATCTCGGAGACGCAAAGCTTTTACCAGCGGCTGCTGCGGATCGATCGCAGCTGGAAGCGCAACAATCCCGGGTTGCTGGATGTAGTGGACCGATTGCACGAGACTTTCGACCATTGTGCCAAGCGCTAGACCGTTTCGAGCGCTTTTCGCCAGGCCTGAATTCGCGATAATCGCACATCGTCGGACATGGCGGGCGTGAAATGATTCACTTCGCCGCGCATGGCGGCCAGCGCTTCATCAAGCGATCCAAACAGACCGGAACCAAGTCCTGCAAGCAGGGCGGCGCCCAGCGCCGTAGTCTCGACGAAGCCGGGCCTCTCGACGGGTAGTTGCAACACGTCGGCAATGTCTTGGGCCATCCAGTCGTTGGCGCTCATGCCGCCGTCGATCCTGAGCGATTGCCATTGCGCGCCATCCGCTGCGAAGGCCTCGGCAAGGTCGTGCGCCTGCAGGGCCATCGCTTCCAGCGCCGCCCGGGCGATATGGGCACGGCCAGTGGCAAGGCTGAGGCCGCTGATGCTGGCCCGTGCATCCGGGCGCCAGTGGGGTGCCCCAAGACCGGAATGGGCGGGCACGATGACCACGCCGCCGCTGTCGTCGATCGAGCGCGCGAGCGCTTCGGTCTCCTTCGCCTCGGAGATGATGCCAAGGCTGTCGCGCAGCCATTTGACCAGACTCCCTGCGACGAAGACCGAGCCTTCGAGGGCATAGCTGACCTTGCCCCCGAGCCGGCAGGCGATGGTCGT
>CAYPFE010000021.1:0-14918 GCA_964409895.1 uncultured Novosphingobium sp. | reverse complement strand
CCCGGTGCCCGCGAAAGTCGCCGCCGAAATCGGCCTCATCAACCGCTGCATGCCGGACGAGGAGCTGGACGAATTCGTCGACACCATGGTGCAGAAGCTGCTGGCGCTGCCGCCGCACGCGGTGAACTACACCAAGTTCTCGATCAACCAGGTGCTGAAGAACGTCGCGGGCTCGGCGTTCGAGACGTCGCTCGGCTACGAAGTCTACTCGATGAAGATGGACGATGTCACCGAAGCGACAGCGGCGTTTGTCGAGAAGCGCAAGGGCACGTTTACGGGGAATTGAGGCCCGCACCGCACCTCCGTCACCCCGGACTTGATCCGGGTTCCTGCTTGCCTGCGGGGTGTGGTGCAAAGGCAGCTGGATCCCGGGTCAGGCCCGGGATGACGAATGGGAAGAATGGCGGACACCTGCCTCCTCTCCCGACGGGAGAGGAGGATCACCCCACCTCCAGAACCCCCAGGTCCAGCACCTTCTGGCCCCGCTCCTTCGCCGTCGCGCAGAAGCGGACGGTAGCGCCTTCCTCGAAGCATTCCAGCGCCATGGTCTCGCCGGGGTAGAAGGGGCTCGCAAAGCGCAGCGACATGGCGGTAACCCGCACCGGATCGTCGCCGCAGAAGGCGCGCACCAGGGCGTGGCAGGCGATGCCCATGGTGCCCAGCCCGTGCATGATCGGGCGGTCGAAACCGGCCGCGCGGGCCACCGCCGGGTCCCAGTGCAGCGGGTTGGGATCGCCGTTGAGGCGGTAGAGCAGCGCCTGGCGGGCGAGCGTCGGCACTTCGATCACCCGATCGGGCGCGCGCTCGGGCATGGGGGGCGGGGCGTCGAGGTGTTCGCCGTGGTTGCCGCAGCCGCCGTCGCCGCGCAGCATGTAGGTCGAATGGACCACCGCAAGCTCCTCGCCCGCCTCATCGACCAGCCGCTTTTCGAAATACATCGTCGCGCCCTTGCCCTCGCCCCTGTCCTTGACGCCCAGCGCCCGGAAGCTGGGCGTGACGCAGCCTTCAGCCGGGAGCGGCTTCAGCAGCCTTATCGCCTGTTCGCCGTGGAGCAGCCTGACATGGTCGATCTCGACCGCCGGATCGGTCATCCAGAAGCCGGGCGTCGCCAGCACGCTGACCATCGTCGGCAGCGCCACAAGGTCGTCGGCGGCGACGAAGCGCAAGTCACCCTCATCCATCGGATCCTCGCCCGCACCGCAGCCCAGCGCATAGAGCATCGTGTCCTTCGCCGTGTAGGCATGGCGAGCGTGGCCGAAGTCCTTCGCCTGGAGCGCTTCGAAGTTCATGACATTCCTTCCCGGTTGCAAGGCCGGCCTATCGCGGCCATTCAGATGCGGTCACTAGCCCGAATTCCGCCAGTGGCAACAGCGCGATGGAAGGGAAGCGAATGACTTTGCCGATGCCGGAGGACCGCAGCTACCTCGCCGATCTGACGGACGGGGTACTCACAGTCACCTTCAACCGGCCCGAGATGGGCAACGCCATGGTCACCCACATGGTCCCGCCGCTGACCGAGCTGTTCCACCTCGCACAGGCGCGCGAGGACATCCGCGTCGTGCTGGTGCGGGG
Source organism: uncultured Novosphingobium sp. (assembly GCA_964409895.1). GTDB lineage: Bacteria > Pseudomonadota > Alphaproteobacteria > Sphingomonadales > Sphingomonadaceae > Novosphingobium. The sequence goes on along the minus strand of CAYPFE010000021.1, from coordinate 13,346 downwards.
CGAGGGCAAGTTCTTCTCCGCCGGCGGCGATGTCGCGGGTTTCGCCAAAACGCTGGAGCTGGAAGTGCCAGAGCGGCTCGAGGTATGGACCGGAAGGCTCAACCGGGTGCGTGGTCTCGTGGAAGCGGTGCTGGCTTTCGAAGGCCCGCTGGTTGTGCAGATGCGCGGACCCGTCGCGGGTGTCGCGATGATCTTCCCGCTGGCAGCCGACCATGTCATCGGTGACGAGACTGCAATGTACGTCTTTGCGCATCTTGGCATCGGCGTGAGCACGGATGGCGGGGTGAGCAAGCTGCTGGCCGACAGCGTCGGTCCCCGCGCGGCGCGCAGCCTGCTGATGACTGGCGCGCGCGTGAAGGCGGAGGAGGCGCTGCGCATCGGACTGCTGAACCGTCAGGTTGCGGGCGAGGAGCTGGAAACGGAAGTGGCGCAGTGCGTGTCGCGCATGGCGAAGGGACCGCAGGGGGCGCTCCGGGGCATCAAGCGGCTGGTGCGCGAGGCTGATGGCCGCACAATGGGGGATCACCTCGACGCCGAGCGCGACGCCTTCCTCGACCGCGTCGTCGACGAGGATTTCCGCGAGGGGGTGGCGGCGTTCCTGGAGAAGCGGAAGCCCGATTTTCCCTCGGCGCGGTGAATTCCCGACAGCCGTTCGCCCTGAGCATGTCGAAGCCTGCCCTGAGCGGCCGGCCTGCCGGCCAGCCGAAGGGGGCTGTTCTAATTTTCAGGCGCGGCGCAGGAAGAAAAAGCAGTCCTTCGACAAGCTCAGGACAAACGGGAAATGGCCTGAATGACGCTCACTCCCCGCCATGCAGCCGATCCCATTCCACCCCAACCTGATCCGGGTCGAAGGGGATCACCGGAGGCGCATCGCCATAGGGATCGAGCGTGTGGATGAAGCGGTGAGTGCCGATCATGTGGCCGCAGGTCGAGCCGAGCTCGATGATCTCGGCGATGGTGAAATGCTGCGCGAGCATGCGGTAGGTGTCGTCGCCGATGCTCCAGTGATCGGTGGCGAGCTGGTCGAGGAATTCGATGGCGAGGCGTTCGCGGGTCGAAAGGTCGCCACGCAGCGCCGGATTAGCGACGCAGGCGACCAGTTCCTCGGTCACCTCGTCGACCTTGCGCGCGTTCATGCAGGGATCGCAACCGCCGAGCTGGGCGCTGCGGATGCGCAGCATTTCGAGCAGCTTTCCGGGCAGCAGGTGGCGCGGATAGTTGTAATGCCTGTCGCCGTCGTCTGGCGCATGATCGTGCAGCGCATAGGCAAGGATGCGCGTCGCCGTCTTGTCGGCCGGCGAGCCGCCGTGCGCAACGGTGTACTCCATGCGCTCGCGTTCCTTGGGCGGAAGCGCTTCCCAGGGCATCGGTTCGATACGGGGCATGGTATTACTCCTCCCTGTCCTTCCACATCTTCGGCATCACCTTGGCATCGACCATTTCGCCGTCATTTTCGAGCAGGTTGCGCATGTGGGTGAGGTGGTGGATCTGGAAGGCGGTGTCGATCGCCTGCGGCTGGCCCTGCGCGTCGAGCGCGGCGTTGACCGACTGCTTGGCGGCCTTGAGCGCGAAGCTGGGCTTGCTGGCGATGCGGCCGGCGAGGTCCAGCGTGAAGTCGGCCAGCTCGCCGGGCGGTACCACGTGGTTGACCATGCCCAGCCGCCAGGCTTCGCTCGCCGTCCAGATATCGCCGGTGAACAGGAACTCCTTGGCCTTGCGCGCGCCGAATTCCCAGGGGTAAGCGAACCATTCGAGCCCGTTGCCGCCCCACGCCGAGACCGGATCATGGAACGTCGCGTCTTCCGCCGCGATGATGAGGTCGCACACCCAGGCCAGCATCAGCCCGCCGGCGATGCAGCGGCCATGGACCTGGGCGATGGTCGGCTTGGTCAAGTTCCGCCAGCGCCGGCAGGTGGCGATATAGGCCTCCTCCTCCCGCGCCATGTAACCCTCGTGATGCGGCGCGGAAAAATTCCCGGAAGAGCCGTGTTCGCCGAAGCGGGCCTCGTCTTCCTTGTCGAGCAGCTGACGCAGGTCATGCCCGGCGGAAAAGTCCGGCCCGTTGGCGGCCAGCACGATGACCTTGACGGAGCCGTCGCGCATCGCCGCGGTAAAGCCGTCGTCGAGCTGGCGGATGAGATCGAGGTTCTGCGCGTTCCTCGCTCCCGGTCGGTTGAGCGTGAGGCGAGCAACGCCTTCGCGAGGGCTGTCGGAAAGGACCAGCGGTTCGTCTGTCATCGGTCTCTCCTTAGGGCCTCAGAAGCTCGGGGCGTAGCGTCCACCGTCGACGCGGATGACGCTGCCGGTGGTGAAGCTGGAATGATCGCTGGCAAGATAGAGCACCGAGGTCAGGATTTCCTCCGGCTCGCCATAGCGCCCGAGTGCCGCAGGAGTACGTGCCTCCGCGCCATCCGGCCAGGATTTGGCGATATCTGTGCGGAAGGAGCCCGGCATCACTGTGTTGACTCGCACGGTGGGCGCATATTCGCGCGCCAGCGCCATGGTCAGCGTGTTGAGCGCGGCCTTGGACGCAGCATAGGGCGCCGTCGCCGGACTCGGGAATTCGGCGCCGATCGACGAGATCGAGATGATCGAGCCGCCGCCCGCCTCGACCATATGTGTGCCTGCGAGCGCAGACAGCCGGAACGGGCCCTTGAAATTGACGGAGACGACCTTGTCGAACAGCTCCTCGCTGGTTTCGACCGACGAGGGCGCGAGCGGCGACATGCCGGCATTGTTGACGAGGATATCGAGCCTTCCGAACTCGGCAAGCGTGCTCTCCATCAGCGGATCGAGCGCGTCCCACTGGCCGACATGGCAGGCCACCGCCAGAGCGCGCGGCCCGATGGCGCGCACTTCTGCGGCCACCGCCTCGCAGGCCTCAAGCTTGCGGCTGGCGACGACGACATTCGCGCCGCAGCGCGCGAGGCCGAGCGCGATCTCGCGGCCCAGCCCGCGGCTGCCGCCCGTCACCAGCGCGGTTTTTCCGCTGAAGTCGAAAAAGTCCATCCGCCGCTGTCTGCCACAGCGATCCTCAACCCTGCAAGCGATTGGCGCACCCGGCAAAGTCCGGCAATGCGCGCGCGGCTAATGTGTGCTAGGCATTACGGGAGAGTTGAGGAGCGGCAATGGACGTCAAACGGCTTACTGGAACATTTGGCGCCCGGATTACCGGAGTCGATCTCACTCAGTCGCTCGAACCCTCTTCGGTGGACGCAATCCGCGAGGCGATGGGCGCGCATGGCGTGCTGTTCTTCCCCGGCCAGAGGGTGATGACCAGCGAAGAGCAGATCGCCCTCGCCGCTTCTTTCGGCGAGGTCGAAACGCCGCCCTGGCTGACGAAATATTCAACTCACCCCCAGGTTCTGGTGGTCGAATTCGACCATCCCAAGGGCAGCGGCGTCGACGTCTGGCACACGGATGCAACCTATATGGAAAAGCCGCCTGCGGGCGTCTTCATCCAGGCCCACATCCTTCCCGAAGCCGGAGGCGACACCTGCTTCGCCTCGATGGAAGCGGCCTACGATGCGCTCTCCGCCCCGATGCGGGCGATGCTCGACGGTCTTTCGGCACAGCACTCGCGCGCCGAGCTGTTCGCCGCCACCAAGGACCGCGACCAATACGATGCAGCCGCCACCGACGTCGCGCCACCCGTCTCCCACCCCCTCGTGACAGTCAATCCGGCGACGGGCCGCAAGCGGCTGTTCTTCTGCAATCTCTACGCCAAGCGGATCGAGGGACTTTCGCAGGCGGAGAGCGATTACCTGCTCGCCTTCCTCACCGACCACGTCAAGAACCCGGAATTCCAGCTACGCGTGCAGTGGCAGGTCGGCGACCTCGCCTTTTGGGACAACCATGCCTGCCAACACTTCGCCGTTCCCGACTACAAGGGCCAACGCCGCATGCAGCGCGTGACGCTGCTGGGATACAGACCACGGGGCGTGACAGAGCGGCCAGGCGCCGGGCTGGCAGCCTGAGGAGAACACGGTGGCTACGACGCTACATTCCCAAAGTGATCCGCGGGCGTTTCAGGCCTATTGCAACGAAGGCCATGAACGCGCGCTCTCGCTCGGCAATCGCGGCCCGTTGCGCTTCACCAGCAACGGCGCGGTCGATCCGAAGATCATGGAAGGCTTCGCCCGGCACGGCTTCTACGTGCTGGAGGACGTGATTTCACCGCAGGAACTGGCCGAGCTCGAGGCCGACTATTGCGATATCCTCGACCGCGCGCCGGTGACGCCGGACGCCGCCACGGACGCGCATGGCAGGCCCGCACTGGGGCTCGGCCTCGCCATCCCCGCCTTCAACTGGGCAAAGCCGCTCTCCGATCCTTCGGGCGGAACCGCACAGCTGGACGGCCGTCATCCCGTCAGGATGTTCGAACCGGCGCCCGCCGCAAATCTGCCCGGCCAGACCGTGCAGACGATCCTCGGCCCTTTGCAGCATTCCGACGCCTTCCTGCGGCTCTATGGCCATCCGGGCCTTCTTGCCCTTGCCGCTGCGATCAACGGCGAGGATTTCGTGCCGTTCCAGGAAGGGATCATCATCAAGCGCCCCGGCGAGGGCAAGAGCTTTGCCTGGCACCAGGACGGCATCACCCACTGGAACGCGCCGGGCTTCACGCCGGTTTCCCACGGCATCAACATCATGGTGCAACTCTACGGTTCGACAGCGGCGAACGGCGTGTGGTTCCTTCCCGGCTCACAGCATGGCAGCGCCGACATCGCCGCGCTGGCCGAGCGGGCGGGCGGCACCTGCCTGCCCGATGCCGTCCCGCTGGTCTGCAACCCCGGAGACGTCGCCATCGCCAACCGCCAGGTGCTGCACGGCTCTTTCGCCAACACCAGCCCCGATCCGCGCGTGACCCTGAGCATGGGCTTCCAGCCGCGCGCATCGGTGCTTGGCGTCACCGGCTATGTCTGGACCCCGGACGAGCCGTCGCTCTACGACGAGGCCTATGTCGCCCGGCGCGCCGAAGTGCTCGGCTATGCGATCGACGCGCGGAGCAGGCATTTCCCGGACGAACAGCCCTACGCCTACCAGCCCCATGCGGATGCCGGTCTGCATTTCCGCTGGAACGAAAGCGCAAGGTCTGCGATCCGCGATTACAATCGCTTCGATATCCGTATCTGAACATAGCAGGGGCAGGGGCAGATGGCGCAACGCGAACTCACTCCTTTCGGTGTGGCCGCCCATTTCTACGAATGTCCACGCTGGCATGCGGGCCGCTGGTGGGTCTCCGACATGCGCGGCGGCACCGTCTACAGCTTGTCGGAAGATGGCGAGCCGCGCGTCGAATTGCGGATCGAGGACCGGCCCTCCGGCCTCGGCTTCGCGCCCGATGGCGCGATGCTGGTGGTGTCGATGGAGGAGAGAGAACTGCTGCGCGTGCGTGGGGGCAAGATCGAGCAGGCAATCGAGCTGGCCCATCTCACCGGCGAGACTAGGGGCTTCATCAACGACATGGCGGTGTCGGCAGGCGGCCACGCCTATATTGGCTTCGACGCCGACTACCAGCTCTACCCTCGCGATGCCGGGCTTGGCGCGGTGATCCACGTCACGCCGGACGGCGAGGCGAGCGTCGCTGCGACAGGCCTCGCCTTCCCGAACGGCATGGTGTTCTCGCCGGACAACAAGCGGCTGATCGTCCATGAGACTTTCGCCCCGCAAGTTACCGCATACGACATCGCCGCAGACGGATCGCTTGGGCGCGGCGAGGTGTGGGCCTCGCTCGAGACCAAGCGCGACGAGCGGGAAGACCGGTCGATCCCCCTCAACCACGAATTCACCAGCCTAGACGGCTGCGGCATCGACGCCGAGGGCTGCCTGTGGTCCGCCGATGTCGCCTCGGGCTGCCTGCGCATCGCCGAAGGCGGAGCGATTCTCGACGCGATCTTCCTGCCCGACGGCCTCCTCGCCATGGCCTGCTGGCTCGGCGGGAAGGACGGCCACACGCTGATGATCTGCGCGGCCGACAACAATTTCGAGGGCCGCGAGACACGGCTGGGCTCGCAGCTGTTCACCACAAGGGTGGACGTGGGGGCGGGTTAGGCCTCTTCGAACAGCCGTACTACCGCGCCGCGGTCTATCTTGAGCGAGGGGGTGCGGGCGAATTCCTCGACTTGGCGCCAGTGGACCGGGATGTGGGTTGCCGGAACGCGCTGGCGCAGATGGGCCTCCAGCGCGTCGAAGCCGGGCAGCGCGCGGCCGGGCTTGGCCTGGACGGCGGCGGCGGGGACCTGGCCAAGCCGCCGGTCCTCCACACCGACGACGGCGACCGTCGCCAGCGCCTCATGCTCCAGCAGCGCCCGCTCGATATCCTCGGGCAGCAGCTTGAAGCCGCCGCGGATGATCGCGCCATCCGCGCGCCCGCGCAGATAGAGGAAACCGTCTTCGTCGATCACGGCGAGGTCGGAGGTGTGAATCCAGTCCGGACCTATCTTGCCGGAACGGACTTCGAGCACGCCTTCCTCACCAGCATCAAGGATTGCACCTGTATCCGCATCGACCACCCGTAGCTCGAAGCCCGGAACGGCGGGCCCGACACTGCCGTCCTTGGCATCACCCCACTTCGCCAGTAGCTCCAGGCTCATCGAGGCGGCGGTGCCATAATATTCGGTGGCGCCATAGGCGAGGAGCACCGGAATGCCGAAACGCTGCTCGAACGCCTTGCGCTGTTCCGGGCGCAGCGGGGCGGAGCCGACGATCAGCCCGGTGAGGCCGGAAAGGTCTTCGGCCGGGACATCGGTATCGAGCAGCATCTGCACGGCCGCTGGCTGGAGCCCCGACATCGTCGGCCGGTATGTGCGGACATAGTCGAGCCAGCCGTCGAGGCTGAACTTCTCATAGAGGATGATCTCGCAGCCCCGGATCAACGAAGGCAACGTGCCCATCATGCCCGATAGGTTGCCGAGCGCCATGTAGAGCATCGCGGGCGGGGCGCCCTCCTCCTCGCCGCCGATAGCGGTGGAAACGGCATGGCGCACCCAGTGGTGCAGCGCCTTGTCGTAAGTCACCGGGAATCGTTTGGCCGGGCCGGTGGTGCCGCTGGTCTGGATGTCGAGCGTGGGTTCCACGGGAGCATCGGGGTCGGGCTCGGCGCTGGAGCATTCGAGGCCCGGCAACGCGGCGGCGCCCGACGGCCCCAGCGCTATCCCGCAGGCGCCGCGCGCAGCGATGGCGGCGCGAACCTCGTCCGAAAACACGGGCGCCGCCGCCAGCACCACGCCCGGCTTCAGCTCCGCGACCTTCGCCGCGATCGCCTTGCCCGACTGGAAGGCATAGAGGAACCGCACCGTCCGCCCTTCCGCCAACAGCCCCAGCAGGGCGGCCAGTTCGGCGGACGTGTTGCCGGCGACGAACAGCACGGTAGCGTGATCCGGCGCGCCGCTGGCCGCGATGAGGGGATTAACCTCGTGCGCGATGCCGCAAATCTCGTCCCAGCCGTGCCACTGGCCCTCGAAGCGCACGCCGCGCCCCCTGCCGCCTTCAGCCAGGCGCCTGGCGGCAAACTGCTGAAGCTCGTTCACCGCGCGCGAACCATCACATCGCGCCTTCGGCGCGCCCGCGCGCACTGCCGTCCTCGCGGAAGTATCTGATCATGTTGGTCTGGACGAAGGAGGCGACGAGGCGGCCGTCTTCGGTAAAGACATGCCCGTCGCCATAGGTGCGCCCGCCGCCGGCGTGCTGGCTGCGGTTATGGATCAGCAGCCATTCGTCGGCCCGGAACGCCTCGTGGAAGGTCAGCGTATGGGTGATGACGCCGGTCGAGAGGCTCTCATGCGCCTGGATCTGGCCGATGCCTTCGTGCGGGCGCATGGCCGACGCGATCAGGAAGGGATCGGTGTACCAGGCGAGCAGCGCTTGGTGCATCGCCGGATCGTCTGGAACATCGCTCCAGCGCAGCCAGATGCCGATCTCGGGATCGCCGGTGATATCGGTGGTCATCATGTCGACGCCATCGACGACGCGGACTTCGACGCAGGGATCTTCCGAATGGCCGGCAGGCGGATGCTGCCCCGGCCCGCTCATCGCCAGCTGCGGCACTTGGTGGCGGATGACGTCGCCCTCGCCCGCATCCATCAGCACCAGCGCGCGGCTGAGCATGCGCTCGCCCTGCGAGGCGATCGCCTCGATCGAGCCGAAGGCGCGGCCAGAGTGGAACGAATCGAGCGCATAATCGACCGGCTGCATCACCGTGCCGGCCCGCGCGAAGACGGTGTGCAGGTTCTTGACCTGCTTGCCGGGCTCCAGCCGGGCGGCGGCCGCGATCATCTGCCCCATGATCTGCCCGCCGAATACGACAGGCCGCCGCTCGTCGCCCACCGAAGCGCCGCGGAAGCTTGCGGGTCCAGTCTCTTCGAGCGTGAAGGCCGCCATGATCGGCGATGGGTGGTGTGTCATGGCTTGACGTCTCCCGGGCTGAGCTTTTGAGGCAGCAACTGTCCGCAGATTCGCCGCGCCTTGCAAGATGCTTGTTTCGCCCCGCGCCGCACCGCATGCTGGCGTGCAAAGCTACAGGAGAAATTTGCCATGAGTGATTCGGGCCTGGCCGCCTTCAGTCTCGAAGGACGCACTGCCGTCATCACCGGGGCTGGCTCGGGCATCGGTCGCGGCGCGGCGATCGCCTTTGCGGGAGCGGGCGCAAGCCTGGTCCTCGCCGACATCAACGAGGCGGGGCTGGACGAGACGGCGCAGCTCACTGGCGGTTCACCACTCTGCCGCAAGGTGGATGTGGCGGTGCGCGGCGAGGTCGATGCGCTGGCCGACGCCGCGCTCGCCCATGCGGGCCGCATCGACATCTGGGCCAATGTCGCGGGCACGACCACGGCGAAGCCGCTGCTCGACATCACCGACGAGATGGTGGACCGCATCGTCGACATCAACCTCAAGGGCGTGCTGTGGGGCTGCATCGCCGCGGCGCGCGCGATGAAGGAGCAGGGAAGCGGCGCGATCGTCAACATATCGTCGACGGGCGGCACCAGCCCGCCGCCGACCCAGACCGTCTATGCCGCGACCAAGGCGGCGGTGGACGCGATCACCCGCAATGTCGCGCTGGAAATGGGCCCCTTCGGCATCCGCGCCAACACCGTCTCGCCCGGCTGGATCGACACGCCGCTGGCAGGCGGCATGTTCCGGCGCGAGGACGGCTCGGTCGATACGGAGCGGCGCGAGCAGGTGATGCACATGCTGACCTCGGCCTCCCCGCTCGGCATCACTGGCGTGCCCGCCGACATCGCCAACGCCATGGTCTGGCTAGCGTCGGACGCGAGCCGTTACGTGACGGGGCAGAACATCTTCGTCAACGGCGGGACGTCGATGGTTTAGGGGGTGGGGGATTGCACGGCATGCCAAATTCGGGGACACGGAGATGACATGCCGGCGAAATGGCCTGCGCCCGCCCGCCGCCGCTTCCCATCGCCGCGCCGTGGTGGCATGCTGCGGGTCCGCCGGAAGTCTGGGAGAGAACAATGCCGGGAGAGGTAAGCTTCAGCCCGTTGCAGGAGGGCCTGCCGTTCGGCTCGACAGTCCGCGGCGTCACGCTCGCAACCCTCGAAGACGAGGCGGTGCGCGCCAGCATCTGGCGGGCGTTCGAGGACCGCGGGGTGCTGGTGTTCGAGGATATCGAGCAGTCGAGCGAGATGCAGCTCGCGCTCTCCAGGGTGTTCGGGCCGCTGAAGGACCATCCCGTCGCCGAGGTCGCCCGCGCCGAGGAGGGGCTGGCCGAGGGTATTATCGACCTGCATTCCGGGCCCGATTTCGACCTCACGATCCTGGAGATCGAGGGCAAGGAGCGCCACGCCTGGCTGCCCTGGCATTTCGACCATGCCTACAACAACGAGCTCAACCGCGCCGGCGTGCTGCGCCCGGTGGTGATCGCGCCAGAGGACGGCATGACCTGCTTCGCCGACGGCATCGCGCTCTACAAGGCCCTGCCGGAAGCCCTGCGCGCCAGAGCCGACAAGCTCAGCGTGCTCTATTGCCTGCACACGCTCGTCGTGAACATGAAGTATGGCAGGCCGAAGGGCTTTGCCGAGGTCCACACCTCCGACGCGGAAAAGGCGATGATCGCGCAGCAGCCGCGCTGGCAGCGCTCGATCCACCCCGCCGTCTGGACGCGGCCGTCAGGCGAGAAGGTGCTGCACGTCTCGCTGCTCCACACCGACGGGCTGGAAGGCCGCGAGGATGCGCAAGGCGACGCGCTGCTCGAGGAAATCTGCCAGGCGATCAACGCCAGTGCCCAGGCCTATCGCCACCAGTGGCAGCCCGGCACGATGCTGGTGTGGGACAACTGGAGAGTCTTGCACAGCGTAACCGGCACCGATCCCAAATACCCGCGCCGCCTGTTCCGCACAACCATCCAGGGCGATTACGGGCTGGGCCGTTTCGAGGAGGATGCGGCAGCGAAGGATGTGGTGGCCTGAAACGCTTTCCTACATCCGCGAAATCTGCCTATCTTCTTGCTTCCCGCGCGCTTCAGTGCCTGTGACAAGGGACCATGCTGAAAAATCGCAAAATGTCACCTTTCTTGATATAAGATCATGAAACATAATCATTAAATCAGGGTTACACCAGGGTGACACCTGTCACCCTCGTCACTCCCATCACGGGCCGATCGCGGCCATCCGTTCGGACGAAATCACGCTAGGCCGGTCATAGCTCATGTCGCCCCGGTCGCGACCGTTGTGACCGACCAGCGCGAATGCTGCAGCAATCTGCTGAGACACGTCGCTGTCGGGGGTGATGTTCCAGGTAGTGAGGCATTTGCGCACCGCGATCGCCCAGCGCCCGTCGCGGCGTTCGAAGCGGTCGACATAGCGCCCGCCCGCCACCGTCACCGGGGTGCCGGAGGTGTTTTCCGAGCCATAGATGTAATAGGTTTCGGTGTGGGCGGTATCGCCGTCGATCTCGCAGGTGTGGTTGCAGATGGTGTGGGCCGTCCTGGTCTGGGCCCTGGCGTGCAAGTCGAAGAAGAAGTCCATGTGCTGTTCGGGACTGCCGATATGCGTGCCGAAATCGAGGATCGCGTCATCGTGATAGCCGGAGCGGAAGATGTCGCGGTCCAGCCGATCGACCCCGCGGGCGATGCGGTTGATGCAGTCGATGATGTCCAGCCTGCTCATCAGGTAATCGAGCTTGTCCATGTCATTGTCTCCCGGTGAATGCGTTACCATGACTTGAGTGAAGGCAGCACCGTGTCGGCAAAGGCTCTGAGGTTGTGCCAGCCTTCGGTCCGGATCGGAATGCCGGCGGGCGGGCCGTTGAGAACGAAATCGGTGATCGGCATCGAGTCCTTGAAGCCCCGCAGCGTCTCGATCACGCTTGCCGCCGGCCCGATCAATTCGAATTCGCGGTACTGGTCCTCGCCAGCCGCTTCCAGCCCATAGGCGAGCTCGGCATCTCCCATCTCACTCCTGATCTCGCTGTAGTAGCTCCAGCGGCGCTGATAGAAATGTCGGTTGCGGGCCCACACCGCGTCGGGATTCTCATCGGTCACCGTAACCGCCCAGGCGTTGGAGATGCGCCCCGTCGCCGGATCGAGCCCGGCCTGTTTGCGACCCCGCAAATAGGCTGCATGGAATTCCGGATCGATCGACGCACCGTGCAGATCAGCGCCATGCCGTCCGGCGCGCTCCGCCGCCGGCGGCGCGGTGGCGGCGACCCATAGCGGCGGGTGCGGCTCTTGCAGCGGCTCCGGGAACACGGCAATGTCGTCAAGGTGGTAATATCGGCCTTCGAAGCTGAATGGCCGCTCGGTCCAGGCCCGCTTTAGCACCGTCAGCCCTTCCTCCATCCGCGAGGGCCGCGTCTTCGGCGAGTAGCCCCAAGCGACATATTCCTTCGGATCGTGCCCGGCACCGACGCAGACATCAAGCCTGCCACCCGACAAATGATCGAGCACCGCCGTCTCCTGCGCAAGCTGCGCGGCGTGATGCAGTGGCAGGATATAGGTGTAGGAGCCGATCCGCACCGAACTGGTACGCTCGATCAGCGCGGTCAGGAACACCGGGACGGAGGGCGCATAACCGTCGCGCTGGAAGAAATGTTCCTGCACCAGCAGCGCATCGAAGCCCATCGCCTCGGCCTCGCACATCAGCCACAGCCGGTCTTCCCAGAACTGCCGCCACGGCTCTCCGTCCGGATTGCGAAAGTCCATGGTGAAGGCGACCTGCATGCTGCTCTCCCTGTCAGTCCCTTCCGGAACGCCGCTCTTCCATCGCCTCAAGGCGGAACTTTTCGACCTTGCCCATGGCGTTGCGCGGCAGGGCATCGATGAAGCGGACGTGGCGGGGGACCTTGTAGTTCGCCATCTGTCCGCGCGCCCATTCGACGATCCCCCCGGCATCCGGCACGCCCTGATCCGCGTCCCACACCGCGTAGGCACAGCCGACCTCGCCGAGCCGGTCGTCCGGCACGCCAAACACGGCGACTTCGCGCAGTGCAGGATGCGCCATCAGCATGTGCTCGATCTCCGCCGGATAGCAGTTGAAACCGCCGTTGATGAACATCTCCTTGGCCCTGCCGGTAATCGACAGGAAGCCATCGGCGTCGAGCCTGCCGAGATCGCCGGTGTGGAGCCAGCCATCGGCATCGATCGCGTCGGCCGTGGCTTGCGCGTCGTCGAGATAGCCCTGCATGACATGGTAGCCCCGGGTGACGACTTCGCCCTCTTCGCCGGGCGGCAGCAGCGTGCCGTCTTCCGCCATGATCGCAAGTTCGATCCCGTCAATGGCGCGCCCTGTGGAGGTGAACAGCTTATCCGGCGGGTCGGTGTCGTGGATCATCGCGGCAGTGCCGCAGCATTCGGTGAGACCGTAACCTGCATAGACAACGCTCGCGCCCAGCTCGTCGCGCACGGCACGGATCATTGCCGGGTCGATATCGGTACCGCCGGTGCCGACCACGCGCAGCGAGGGCACCGTCCGGGGATTGCGCCGCCTGGCTTCGAGCAGCGCCAGGAACAGGTTCGGCGGTCCGGGGAGGAATGTCACTCGTTCGGCAATCGCCCGGTCGACGAGCGCATCGATGTCGAGCGTGGCCTCGGGCAGCAGCGTGCTGCCCACAAGGATGCAGGCCACCAGCCCCGCCTTGTAGCCCGAGCAATGGTTCATCGGCCAGAGCAACAGAAACCGGTCGTCCGCGCCCAGCGTCGTGGCTGCGTTCCAGCCGGCATAGGTCTCGAGATTCTGGCCATGGGTGGCGACCACGCCCTTGGGCGCGCCGGTGGTGCCCGAGGTGAACATGATGTCGGCGATGTCGCTGGATGAGAGCGCGGCGATGCGGCTCTCGACTTCACGCACGGCCGAGCTGTCACCGGGGGCCTCGGCGATGGCACGGTCGAATGA
>CAYPFE010000020.1:0-15018 GCA_964409895.1 uncultured Novosphingobium sp. | reverse complement strand
TCGATGGTCAGCAGCCCGCCATTTACGGCTGCCACGACCTCGGCCTTGCGCCTGACGACCCAGCGGGTCGTGTTCGGCGGTGGCAACGAGTCTATCGTCAGCGGCTCGCCAAGCGGCCCTATTACCTCCGCGGGTCTGATTTTCTGGTTTTCGATCATTGCTACCCTCGATCGCCGCTCATGCACTCGTCGGCGACAATTTGATCCATTGCCTTGGCGGCGTTGCGATTGGCTGAATCGTTAGGGTTAACGAAGGCTAAAGGTCGGGAGAATGCACCGATCGTCCGCGCGGCGTGCCCGCTGAAGCTGCCTGGTTTCGTTCCTCTTCGGCCGGCATCGCCTGGCGAGCACGCACGGCGCGTCTCGCGGACGGCCAAGAAGCGCGCCCGCAATCCATGCCAATCAGGCTGCATCGGAGCGCAGGATCGGGAGGCATCCAAGCCTCCGGGCTGCCAGATCTGTTCATCGAATTCGATTGCCATGCGCGCCCTATAGACCGCGCTTGGTCAAAACGAGGTAAAGGCCGCCTTTACTTCGCGTTGATGTTGGTTAACCGGCATGCACTTCTCTGGAGGGGTCAATCCGCCCTTGAAGCGGAGACCGCGCGCCGCCCTTGGCACTGTGGTATTGGTTGCAACCGCCATGGCCTGTATGGCACGCCTCATGACCTTCGACTTGCCAATGACGGCTCAGGATTGCGCCGATTTGTTCCAGCTAGCGGGGCCCATCCGGGAGCGGCGGATTGTCGTCGCCATGTCGGGAGGTGTCGACAGTTCGGTGGTGGCTGCCCTGGCGGCCACGAGCGGGGCGGAAGTGATCGGCGTGACCCTCCAGCTTTACGATTATGGAGCAGCGACCGGGCGCAAGGGCGCGTGCTGTGCCGGAGACGATATCCGCGACGCCCGTGCCGTCGCCGACAGGCTGGGCATCGCCCATTACGTCTTCGACCACGAATCGCAGTTCCGTGAGGATGTGGTCGAGCAGTTCGCAACGGACTACATGGCCGGACGCACGCCCATACCCTGTATCCGTTGCAATATGGGCCCCAAGTTCACGGACCTGCTGGCGATGGCGCGCGAACTCGGGGCGGACTGCCTGGCGACCGGCCACTATGTCCGTCGGGAGATAGCTGACGAAAGTCCGCAACTCTTCCGTTCCGCCGACCCTGCACGCGATCAAAGCTACTTCCTCTATGCCACTACGGACGCCCAGCTCGAATTTCTGCGGTTTCCGCTCGGGGGGCTGCCCAAGGACGAGGTGCGGAACATCGCTCAATCCGCTGGACTTAGAGTGGCAGCAAAACCGGACAGCCAGGACATCTGCTTCGTCCCGGATGGCGACTATGCAAAGGTCGTGCGTTCTATCCGCCCCGAGGCGGACCGGCATGGAGACATCGTGCATGCGTTAACCGGCGACGTAATTGGCTGGCACCGGGGCGTCATCCACTACACCGTCGGCCAGCGCCGCGGCCTGGAGATCGGCGGGCAGCCTGATCCGCTCTACGTCATTCGCATCGATGCTGGCGAGAACCGGGTCTTCGTTGGCCCCAGGCACATGCTGGCGGTCGCTTCCGCCCGCCTGGTCGAGACCAATTGCATCGGCCCCCAGCCTGCCGGACGGCTTTCGGCCAAGGTCAGATCGCTTGCGAAACCTGTTCCCGTGGTGCTTGATGGCCCCCTTGGCGGCGGTGAAGCGACGACCATCCGCTTCGAGCAGCCCGAATTCGGAGTCGCTCCAGGACAGGCGGCCGTGCTGTACTGCGGTGATCGTGTTGCCGGAGGCGGCTGGATCGACGCGACCGAAGCCGCGTATCACTCTTCCCAGCCATCGAGCACGCAACCCGAACCTTCGGCATAGCGAGCCGTGTCATTGCCAAAAAGCAGAAGCCATGCGGTTACCGCCTTGTCGTTGTCGTCCGAGCTGAGAATGACTTGCCCCATCCCCTCAGGGAAATCCGCTTCACAGCTGTCCAGGTCACGCCCCGCCAGATAGTGGCACGAGCAGGCAATCCGCGCGGCATAGGCCATTGTCGCCTGCGCGTCCTGCCGGTGCCAGAACCAGTAGGCCGCTGCAAACACAACGACGGCGAGCAAGAATGCGCGGACAAGGCGTCGGCGCCTGCTTGGCGGCGGTCTGCCGGAGCCCGCGGGACGATTCGTCGATTTCGTCATCGCGCCTGTTGCTATCTGGACATGGCTTGCGCATCAATCGCCGGCCATGAGGTTTCTGTCCCGGTTTCATATTACCTTGCCGTTTCCGGCGCTGGTTTGGCTTGCTGCATGCGGAAGCGAGCCAGAAGGACCCTCGGCTCCCCCGCCGCCGAGCAAGGAGGCGCTCGCCGCGATCAAGGCCGACCCCGGCGCACCTCGCGACGAGCTGGGGCGCGCGATCGACCGCCTGTTCGATGCCGAGGCGGTAGGGCAAACGCGCGCGTTGCTCGTATTTCACCGGGGAGAGATTGCTGCGGAACGCCATGCCAACGGCTTTGGCAGCAAGACACGGCACATCGGCTGGTCGCTTTCGAATTGCGTAACCGGCATCATGATCGGCCTGCTGGTAAGCGACGGACGACTTCGCCTCAACGAATCCGCCCCCGTTCCGGCGTGGCAGCGCTCCGGGGATCCTCGAGGCGAAATTACCGTGAGGCAGCTCTTGCAGATGCGATCGGGCCTTCGCCACATGGAAACTGGTGACCGGATCCACCAATCGGACGCATCGCGCATGTTCTTTCTCGATGGCCGCGACGACATGGCCGGGTATGCCGAAGCCCAGCCGCTTGTTTCCGAACCCGGTGCCCACTTCGCCTATTCCTCGGCCACGCCTGTCATACTCTCCGATCTTGCTGCAAGGTCGCTCTCGGCCAGCGAGGACGCCGGCACCCGCCGCAGGCTGGTGGCGAATTTTCTCCAGACGCGGCTGTTCGATCCTGCCCGGATGAACAGCATGACCGTGGAATTCGACGCAGCCGGCACCATGATCGGCGCAAGTATGGTCCACGCGACTGCGCGCGACTGGGGCAAGCTCGGCGAATTCATGCGTCATGGCGGCTCGGTTCGCGGCGCGCAGGTCATTCCCCGCCGCTGGATCGAATTCATGCGCAGCCCTTCGCCACGCAACCCCGGCTATGGCGCGCTGATTTGGCTGAACCGGCCTCACAACGCCGGGCGCCAGGAGCTGTTTCCCGGAAAAGCCCCCGAAAGTCTGTTCGCCTGTATCGGAGCACCGGGGCAATATGTCATCGTCTCGCCCAGCCAGAAGCTTACCGTCGTGCGGCTTGGGCAAACCACTGAAGGGCAGCGCGACGCGTTGCGCGACCGGCTTGGCGACCTTGTTGCCCTCTATCCCGCCGAATAGCGACCTGCCCTAGTCCGTATCCTCTGCCGCCGCGAGCACGTCTTCGGCGGCGATGCCTTCCTCGTCGACAAGCCCTTCAGGGTCGGGATGGATGATCATTTCGACATCCGGGAATTCCGCCTTCAGCCGCGCTTCGATATCGTCCATCACCCGATGCGCTTCACGCACGGTCATGTTGGGATCGACCCAGACATGGAATTGCACGAAATCCTGGTTGCCGGAGTTTCGCGTGCGCAAGTCGTGAACACCCTTGAGGTCGGGATGGGCGGCCATGGCTGCGAGAAACCGCTCCTTCTTTTCCTCGGGCCATTCGCGATCCATCAGCTGCTCGATCGCATCCCGGGCGGCAGACCATGCGCTCCAGCCAAGCCACACGGCAATGACAATGCCGAACAACGGGTCCGCAAAGGCCAGGCCTGCATATTGGTCGAGCGCCAGAGCCGCTATGACGGAGAGGTTCAGGAACAGGTCCGATTTGTAATGGACATGGTCCGTGGCGATGGCGAGGCTGCCGGTCCGGCGGATCACGTAACGCTGCCAGGTAAGCAGCCCCAGGGTTATCGCAATGGCGGCAAGGGATACGCCAATTCCTTCGGCTGCGGCCTGGGTTCGCGCGCCCGCAATGTAATGTTCGATCGCCCGGACGGCTATCGCCACGACCGAAATCGAGATCAGCATGACCTGGAACATCGCCGCAAGCGCTTCCGCCTTGCCGTGCCCGAAACGGTGGCGTTCGTCGGCGGGTAGCGATGCCACCCAGACGCCGGCAAGCGTCGCCAGGCTGGCAACCAAATCGAGCGCGCTGTCGGCGAGACTGCCGAGCATCGCCGCCGAATCGGTCGACCAGGTAGCCCAGCCCTTGAGCGCGACCAGCAGAATGGCGACGCTGATGCTGGCCAGGGCAGCTCCGCGATTGAGGCCGGCAGCGCCGTTCATGGATAGAGCAGCGTGCTGGTCCACCCATCACCGCTGCGGATAAACAGGCGGCGCTCGTGAAGCCTGAACGGGCGGTCGTGCCAGAACTCGATCGCCTTCGGAGTAAGCCTGAAACCAAACCAGTGCGAGGGCCGTTCGACGTCCTTGCCTTCGAACTGCGCACTCGCCGCTTCGTAGCGTGCAACAAAGGTGGCACGCGATTCGAGCGGCGCCGACTGATCCGAGGCTACGGCACCAAGCTGCGAATCGCGCGCGCGGCTGGCAAAATAGGCATCGGCGTCCGCTTCGCCGACCTGGGAAAGCGAACCCTCGACCCTGATCTGACGCCTCAGGCTTTTCCAATGGAACAGGAGTGCGGCATTCGGATTGGCTAAAATTTCGGATCCCTTGCGGCTACGGCTGTTGGTATAGAACACGAAGCCATCTGGCCCGTAACCCTTCAGAAGCACCATCCTGACTGATGGCAACCCGTCCGGCGTGGCGGTGGCCAATGCCATGGCGTTGGAATCGTTGGGTTCGTTTTCGCGCGCTTCGTCGTACCAGGCCGCAAAGAGGTCCATCGGGTCGCCATCGGGGACGAGTTCCACTTCTTGTTCGGGTTCCATCCGGTCTTCCTGGGCTTTGTGCTGCTGTCCAGCAAAGGGAGCAGCACGTGATCCGGGCCTTTCAGCACAATTGCCGGGCCGGGTCACGAGCGGTCTGGCAGAAAATGGACCTGGTCATGGAGTTTTCGCCGGTCGCGCCAATGCTTGGCGACGTTGTCACCTTGTTCTTCGTCGAAAGCGAACCTAGCTAAGCATCATGGCAGCTGATCCCTATACCACCCTGGGCGTCCCCCGCAGCGCGAGCGAGAAGGACATCAAGTCCGCCTATCGCAAGCTCGCCAAGGAGCTGCACCCGGATTCCAACAAGGACAATCCGAAGGCGGCGGACCGCTTCAGCGATGTCACGAGGGCCTACGACCTGCTGTCAGACAAGGACAAACGCGCCCAGTTCGACAGAGGCGAAATCGACGCCGACGGCAATCCCGCCATGCCGTTCGGCTTCGGGCCTGGTGGCGGTCAGCACGGATTCCGGTCTGCCGATGGCTTCGAGGGCTTTTCCTCCGAAAATGTCGACCTGGGTGACATTTTCGGAGGAATCTTCGGCAGTAGAGGCGGATTCGGCGGCGGCCAGCATGGCGGACGGACAAGGGCAGCGCCGAAGGGGGCCAACGTCCAGTACCGGCTGAATGTCTCACTTCCTGACGCGGCCACGCTGGCGCCTCAGCGCATCACCCTTGCCGATGGCAAGACCATCGACCTCAAGCTGCCTGCGGGTGTCGAGGATGGCACACAAATGCGCCTGGCGGGCAAGGGCGAGCCGGGACCCGGCGGTAATGGTGATGCGCTGGTGACCATCCAGGTCCAGTCCCATGTATTTTTCAAACGTGACGGCGACGATGTCCGCGTCGAATTGCCCATTACGCTTGACGAGGCGGTCGGCGGCGCCAAGGTCAAGGTTCCGACGGTCGAAGGTGCGGTCATGCTTTCGGTTCCGCCGTCGAGCAGTTCGGGCAAGACGCTGCGCCTCAAGGGACGGGGCTTAACGCGCAAGAACGGCACGCGTGGCGACCAGCTTGTCACGCTGGAGATCGTGCTGCCGGAAACGGATGAAGACCTGGCGGCTCGACTGGAAGGATGGCGGGACGAGAGGAACGTCCGCGCGAAGCTTGGCGTTTGATTCGCGACTGCCTATGAAAGCGCCGTGCAGGAAGAGCCGCTAGACGACCACCGGGCCAGCGCAGCCCGGGATTCCGCCGCCGCCCCCGGCTTCCTCAGCAGGTTCGCGGAACGGCTTGGGGGCGAAGGAGGCATCGCAGCGCGAGCCTTCGCCGTGGTGAAGCGCGTTGCAACCGGCACATGGGACGACGGCTTCATCCACGCGGGAAACCTTGCCTATCTTGCGATTCTCGCTCTGTTTCCATTCATGATTGCGGTGTCCGCAATCTATTCCGCACTTGGTGAACAGGAGCGGCTCGGCGCGGCAATCGACGCATTGCTGACAGCCATGCCGCCCCGGGTCCAAGCCCTGATAAGTCCGGTCGCCCACGACGCTGCGACGGCCAGGCAGGGCTGGCTGTTGTGGGCCGGAGCGTTCATTGGCCTGTGGACAGCCGGCAGCCTGGTGGAAACGATCCGCGACATCCTCCACAGGGCCTATCGCACACAAAGGACCGTGGCCTTCTGGCGCTACCGGCTGGCATCGACCGGTATTATCTTCGGCTCTGTTATCCTCCTGCTCATTGCACTTTCCTCGCAAGTGGCGATCGCTGCGGCCGAGCAGATCGTCTTTTCCTTGTTTCCCGGGCTCAACGGAATGTTCGACCGTTTCGACATGTCCCGCCTTGTCAGCATGGCTTTGCTGTTTCTGTCGATCCACCTGCTGTTCGTGACGCTTACGCCAGCCGCCTACCAGCGCCGCCGCTATCCGAAGTGGCCTGGCGCGATCTTGGTGGCGCTTTGGTGGACATTGGTGACGCTTTGGCTGCCTCGAGTGTTGAAGACCTTCTTCACCTACGACCTCACCTACGGCAGCCTCGCAGGCGTGATGATCGCCCTTTTCTTTTTTTGGCTGGTAGGCTTAGGGATGGTCGTGGGCGCCGAGCTCAACGCCGCTCTGGCCGAATTGCGGGCGGATCGAGACACGGCAGAAACGGGCGAAGGGCCGCTCGCCGCAGATAGCGGTAATAATGGGGGTGAAGGTTGATGTCGGGTTTGATGCAGGGGAAACGCGGGCTGATCATGGGCCTGGCAAACGACAAGTCGCTTGCCTGGGGGATTGCCAAAAGGCTGCATGAACACGGTGCCGAACTTGCGTTTTCCTATCAGGGAGAAGCGCTGGAAAAGCGGGTTCGCCCCCTGGCCGAAAGCCTGGGCTGCGACTTCCTGATCGATTGCGATGTTTCCGACATGGCCGCACTCGACACCGCGTTCGAAACGCTGGCGGCCAGGTGGCCGACGATCGACTTCGTGGTCCACGCGATCGGGTTCTCGGACAAGAGCGAGTTGCGCGGAAATTTCTACGATACGTCGCTCGACAACTTCCAGATGACGATGAACATCTCGGCCTACAGCTTTGTTGCGGTCACGCGCCGCGCAGTGCAAATGATGCCGGACGGCGGATCCCTGGTGACCCTCACGTATTACGGCGCCGAGAAAGTGATTCCCCACTACAATGTGATGGGGGTCGCCAAGGCGGCCCTTGAGGCCTCAGTCAGGTATCTTGCCAATGATTGCGGTCCCCACAATATCCGGGTCAACGGGCTCTCGGCAGGGCCGATCCAAACACTGGCCGCACGCGGGATCGGCGACTTCAGCTACATCCTGAAATGGAACGAGCTAATCGCACCGATGCGGCGCAATATCACTATCGAGGATGTCGGCGGCAGCGCGCTATACCTGCTTTCCGACCTGGCATCGGGGGTGACCGGCGAGATTCACTATGTCGATGCCGGCTACAATACCATCGGCATGAAGCAGGAGGATGCGCCCGACATCGCGCTGGCCTGACCGGGTCGGATCAGGGCGCCAGGCAGAGGAAAGGGCTAATCGCCTGAAGTACTGGACTGCGCCTCTGTGGTTTTGGCTTCCTGCTCCAGACGCTCAAAATACCGCCGTTCCTCGGCTTCGACTTCGGCCTGCTGCTCCTCCGCCGTCTCGTCAATCGTAGCGAGTCGCTTGGCGCGTTCCTCGGCGATGAGCTCGCTGAAGCGCAGCGACGGATCGCTGTCGCGCTCGGCCATGGCCGTATCGATCATCTGCCTGACACAGCCCGTCCAGCCGCCGCCGCCCACCGGCGAGCAGCTCAACGTTCCGTTCTTGCCCATCGTTTCATATGCCAGGACCTTGTTGTTCCAGGCGTCGTTCTGCGGCGAACTGGATTCCCTGAGCAGCTCGGGAATCCGGTAGCGCTCCTCTTCGGCCTTGCGCGCGCAGACAGTGATCTGGTCGCCGCTCGACTGTGGACAGGGATCGTCGCCATAGATGATCAGCTGGTTCACGGTCTCCGTGCTATCCTGGGCGTGGGCCGGGGCAGCGAGCGACAGCCCGGCTGAGAATAATGCAAAGACGGCGATCATGATGCGTTTCACGCGACTGGCTCCCGGATTTGGCTCGGCTCAAGGCAGCATATAGGCCGAAGGCCGAGTGAATGATAGCTTAAGCCCCCGATTAGCCCCGCATTGGCAAGGCCGCCTTGATCGCGGACAAACTCTCAGATCCGTTCCGACAGCCTGATCGCGACGCGGCACCCGAGGCGGATTGCGCCCGACAGCAAGGGAAACAGCGGCGCCTCTTCGGCACCCGCGGCGAGCGCCGTATCCCGATGAGCCCGCTCGTCTTCGCGGAATTTCCGGATCACGCCTGCAAGTTCCTGCTCGTCTTCGCCCAGTTCGTCGAGCTGGCGCGTGTAATGCCGGTCGATTTCCTCTTCGACCGCGGCAGTGCAAGCCATCGCGGCCTCCGGCCCAATCAGGGCTGTCGCGGCGCCGAGCGCATAGCCCGCAGCCGACCACAAAGGCTGAAGCGCGGTTGGCCGGACACCGCGCTCTGCAAGCAATGCGTCAAGCTTCTTCAAATGTTCGGCCTCTTGCCGGGCCATCGCCGCGATTTCTCCTGAAAGCGGTGCCCTCGAGCCCATGACCGCCAGTTGCCCGGCGTAAATACGTGTCGCCCCATATTCGCCGGCCTGATCGACCCTGAGCATGCGGTGACTGGAATTTTCGGTCATGCCCGGGCCCTTTTCCGTTTTCTCAGCAGATAGGCAATGCCGAGTGCGGTGCCTACGGAAATCACGAAGTTCCAGCCGGCCAAGGAAATTCCGAAAAGCGACCAGGGCGCGACATCGCAGCGAACCAGCGGTGCGTTGAGGATGGCTTCGAGCGGGTCTCCCCCCGACGCGCCGGGAATTGCGGTGCACGCCGTCACCCCTTCCCACCATCCATATTCGACCCCGGCATGATAGCCGCCGATCAGCCCCGATACACCGACGGCCGCAGCCGCCAGATAGACCAGCGCCGTGGTACGCGGCCGCAGGATTGCACCCAATGAGAAGGCGAGGGCAGCGAAATGCGCATAGCGCTGCCACCAGCACATTTCGCAAGGGAACAGGCCGAAACCGTATTCGGAAACATAGGCGCCGCCGAGCAAGGCGGCAGGTGTTAGCAGCGCAAGGAAACGGGCCAGGCGGTCTGCCGGAACATCCATCTTGCGTGGTTCCCTAACGCCGCCGCGCTGCCAACGCCGGTGCCGAAGCGCGCTTCAGCGTGTCGATGGCATAATAGAGCTGGAAATCCTCGATCCCCTTCTCCTTGAGCTCTTCCGCCGTCATCTTGAAACGCGGATCGTCCTTCTGGTCGGTTTCGAGCTTTTTGTCGTCGAGGCCAATCTCGTTAATCAAATGGCCGCGCAGGTCGGATTCGCGAACGGCGCGCTTCGCCCGGAGCCGGGCATCGGGATCGGACAGCTGCGGCACGGCGATATCGGGTTCGATACCGCCCTCCTGCACCGAATGGCCCGACGGCGTGAAATAGCGCGAGGTCGTCAGTTTGATCGCGCTATCGCGGCCGAGCTCGATAAGCGACTGTACGCTGCCCTTGCCGAAGCTCCGATCGCCCATCACGACTGCGCGCTTGTGGTCCTGCAGGGCGCCGGCAACGATTTCCGACGCAGACGCGCTTCCCGCGTCGATCAACACGATGATCGGAATGCCCTTTGCGACATCTCCCGGAAACATTGATTCTGCTTCGAAGAATTCATTCTCGCTGGCTACGCGCCCGCGCCGCGAGACAATGTCGCCCTTTTCCAAGAACAAGTCCGATAGCGCGACAGCCTCGTCGAGCGAACCGCCGGGATTGGACCGCAAGTCGAGAACGATCCCGGAAAGCCTGCCGCCCGCCTGCTTGGTCAGGGACTTGAGCTCCTTGTTGACGTCCTTGCCGACATCTCGTGAGAACTCATTAATGCTGATGATACCAACGCCGTCCTTGAGTTCGCTTGTGACTGGCTCGAGTTCGATGACGCCCCGCACGATCGTCACGTCAAAATCTTCCGTGCGTCCTGGGCGATAGATCGTCAGCCGGATCGACGTGCCAGCCGGACCGCGCATTTTCGCAACGGCCTCGTCGAGCTCCCGTTCGTAATACAACACGCCGTCCAGATGCGTGATGTAGTCCCCCGCCTTGACGCCAGCCTTGTCGGCCGGGCTTCCCCGGAACGGAGAAATCACCTTGACCGCACCATCATCCATCATGACCGACAGGCCAAGGCCCGAGTAGCTGCCGTCAATCATCGTCTCCAAGCGCTGAAGTGCTGAGCCGTCGAGATAACTCGAGTGCGGATCGAGACTTTCGAGCATGCCCTTGATCGCACCCTTGAAGAGCTTCTCGTCGCCCACCTCATCCACGTAATTCTCTTTGATAAGCCAGTAGATTTCTCTGATCTTGCCGAACTGTTCCCCCGAGCGTCCTTCAACCGCAGCCAGCCCGGCGGTGGTGGCAGGCAGCAGAGCTACGGCACAAACAAGCAGCGAAGCGCGAAACAGCGCGATTAAGTTCCTGGGCATCTCGGGACCTTTCGAATGGCCGCTTCTATCCTGAGGACATGATGAACGCCAGATGGCTGACGCGATGAGAAAGCAACTTATAGCGGGCTGACAAATTGCAAGGGGTTAACCGGTTCGCCGTTTTGCCTGAGCTCAACCGTAACATGGGTTTTGCCGGGGCCCGTGACGCCCAACGGCGAGCTGGACACCAACTTGTCGCCAACCGCGGCGTTAAGCTGAGCAAGGCCAGTGATGAGCGTGGCCCAACCTCCCTCATGATCGACAATGACGATGCGGCCATAGCCCCGGTACGGACCGGCGAAGGCTACACGCCCGGGCGCTGGTGAAACCGCCTGCGAGCCCGGCCTGGCAGCCAGGACTATGCCCCGCGATTGCATATTGCTGCCGGTCCGGGCACCGAAGCCCGTCACGAGCCGCCCTGAGACAGGCATAATGTAGCCAGGCAGCCCCGTTGGCGGCGCAGTAAAGGCATCGACCTCGATAACTTCGGATTCCTCAGGGCGCGGCGGACGCAAGATCGGTCCGGGCAAGAGCGCCAGCTGCTCACGAAGCTGCGCCTGCTTTCCCACTTCCTTGACAAGCGCGCCAAGATCGCGCGCCTTTTCCGCCAGCGCCAGCGAACGCTCCGCTTCGCGGCTCGCAACTCCGCTTGCCTTTCGGGACGCCAATCTCTGGCGGGTTTCCAGTCTCAGGAGCTGCTGGCGCCGGGCGTTTAGTTCGGCTTCGCTGGCCCGGAGCTGGTCCGACGCCAGCTGGGCCCGCTTCTCTAGCGCCCGGCCCTTCTCGATTTCTGCGCGAAGAACGGCTGTGCGCCGCCTTACTTCAGGCATCATGGTTTCGAGCAGGGCGCGCATGTGCATCGTGTCCCGCAAGGAACCCGGGCGCAGCACCGCGAGCAAGGGCGGTCGGCGGGACAGCCGCTGCAGTGCTGCGGTCAGGCGTATCAGCGGCTGTTCGCGTTCGGCGAGCCGCGCCTGGAGTTGCTCGCGCTCCTTCGCAATGATCCCGATGCGTCCTTCCTGGGCGACGATCTCGGATTCCGTCTGCTGGATTCGGGCGGCCACTGCCGCAGCCTCACGGGCGGTCTTTTCCACTTGCTCAACGGCGCTCTTCGCGTCCCGTTCAAGCTTTTCGGCCCTTAGCCTGGCAGCCTCGCCTTGCTTGCGAGCATCTTCCATGGCCCGTCGGGCGGAGTCGGCGTCCCCTGGCGCAAAGCCCGCCTGCCCCAGTGCGGCTGCGGCAAGCGCGGCGCCCGAAAGGATCAGCGGGAATGTAGAACGCCGGATCGCAGTCATGCCGCTGCCCTTAGCCGCTGGTTACCGTCAATCAAAGCGCAAGTGCTCATTGAGTGAGGCCGCAGATGAAATTCGGCTGCTCCGGATTTTCGACGCTATCGGGACAATGCTAGCCCGAACGGTGATATGGATGGCCGGCCAGTATGCTCGTCGCCCGCCAGAGCTGTTCGGCAAGCATGGCCCTGGCCAGCAAGTGCGGCCAGGTCATTGGCCCTAAGCCCAGCAGGACGTCCGCCCGTTCCCGCTCCTGCTCACCATGGCCGTCAGCCGCGCCGATCTGAAATCGTGCTTCCCGGACACCATCGTCGCGCCAACGGCCGAGCAGTTCCGCAAATTCTTCCGAATCGAATGTCTTCCCCCGCTCGTCCAGCAGGATGACACGGGCAGGCGTCAGCACGTCCGGTATCTTGCCGCCGCGCTCAGGCAGTTCGGTGAGCTTGAAAGGCCAGTTGATGCGCGTGGCATAGCGATCGACCAGCTCCGCTTCAGGCGAGCGGCCGATCTTGCCCCTGCAGACGATATGTATAAGCATCGGCCGTTCCCTTTGCCGGTTTCAGCCGAGATCCAGGCCCCTAGGCCTCGCCTTCGGGATTGTCTCCGAAAGCCCACATGCGCTCGAGATTGTAGAAGCTGCGCACCTCGGGGCGGAACAGGTGGACGATGACTTCGCCCGCATCGACAAGCACCCAGTCGGCGGCGGGAAGGCCTTCGATCCTGACGCCCCCGAAACCGCCCTGCTTCACCCGCTCGGCAAGCTTCTGTGCAATCGCGGCAACCTGTCGGCTGGAACGGCCGGAAGCGATCACCATGTGATCGGCGATGGTCGACTTGCCGGCAAGCGGAATGGATACCACTTCCTGCGCCTGATCGTCATCGAGAGATTTCAGCACCAGCTCAAGCAGCGAATCGGAATCGCCTGCAATGGCAGGTGGTGCGGAGCCGGAAGCTGACGGCCGGGTTTGCGCCTGTGTCATCAAGTTAGAATACGCTCCAATTTCCTACGATGCGGTTAGGTGGTGTTCTTGCGCCCCGTTAACAACGGCTGTCGAAAATGCCGGTTGGGAAAACGGTCTTCAGAAGCCGGATTCACACGTCACCCGATAGGATGATCCGCCGAGTAATACTGTCACGAAGGTGCTTGCCCGCGAATTGTGCGGCCCATTGCGGATCGGCCTGGCGGATCTCCGTGGCCGAGCGCCTGTCTGGATCGAAACGTAACTGCACCAGCGCCGGGGCGCTCCATCCATCCGGCCGGACAAGACTGGCGGCAGGCTTCCGGAATTGCCTGAACCAGGCCATCGCGGGGCTCGCGACGGCTGCGCCATCATAACCCGGTCTCGACACGACGGCAATCGGCATGGTCCGAGCGATGTCACGCCAGCGCCGCCACCGGTGAAACTGCGCCAGGTTGTCCGCACCCATGATCCAGACGAATTCATGTCTCGGGAAACGCCGAACGATCTTCCGCAAGCTGTCGACAGTGAACCGCGTGCCCAGTTCGCGCTCGATGGCCGTGACCCTGATTGGCGCACGGCGCGCCATGGCTTGTGCAGAGGCGAACCGCGCGGCAAGCGGCGCCATGCCGGCATCGTTCTTGAGAGGATTGCCCGGTGATACCAGCCACCAGACCTCGTCGAGGTCCAGCGCGCTAGCAGTGAACAGCGATATCCTGCGGTGCCCGCCATGAGCGGGGTTGAAGCTGCCTCCAAGCAATCCGACGCGCAGCGCGGCCCCCTTCACCGGCAAGTGCGCATCATGGGCGTATCTGTCCGCTGCCCCGGACCTGCCACTTGTAGGTCGTGAGACCCTCCAGCGCGACAGGTCCGCGCGCATGCAGGCGTCCGGTGGCAATGCCGATTTCGGCACCGAGCCCGAATTCCCCGCCATCGGCAAATTGACTCGAGGCGTTGACCATGACGATGGCGCTGTCCACTTCAGCAAGAAAGCGTTCGGAAGCTGCGGTGTCTTGGGTAACGATGACATCGGTGTGGTTCGAACTGTGCCGGTCGATATGGGCAAGCGCTTCGTCGATCCCGTCGACAATCGCGACGGAAAGCACGGCATCGAGATATTCCGTGTCCCAGTCATTGGCCGAGGCGGACTGGATCCGTGGATCGATCGCCCGGGCGCGCCCATCGCCGCGCAGCTCGCAGCCGGCATCGATCAGATTGCCCAGAACATCGCCGGCATGTGCAAAGCTGGCGTCGACCAGCAGCGTCTCCATCGCCCCGCAAATGCCCGGGCGCCGCATCTTTGCATTGATCGCGATGTCGCGCGCCATGGCCGGATCGGCAGCTGAATGGATGTAGGTATGGCAAATCCCGTCGAGGTGGGCGAGTACCGGCACCCGCGCGTCGGCCTGAACCCGGGCGACCAGGCTCTTGCCGCCGCGCGGGACGATCATGTCGATCAAACCGGCAGCGGTCAGCATCGCTCCGACTGCGTCGCGGTCCTGCGTCGGAACCAGTTGTACGGCTTCGGCTGGCAGGCCCCGGGCGGTCAGGCCCGCAACAAGCGCTGCATGGATTGCCCGATTGGAATTGACCGCCTCACTGCCGCCGCGCAGGATAACTGCATTGCCGGAACGCAGGCACAGCGCCGCTGCATCCGCCGTGACGTTGGGGCGGCTCTCGTAGATGATGCCGATCACGCCAATGGGAATCCTGACGCGTGAAAGCCGGAGGCCATTGGGCCGCTCAACCTCATCGATCACCAGTCCAACCGGATCCGGCAAGTCGGCAACCTGTCTTAACGCGTCGGCGATGCCGGCAAGCCGCGCAGGGTCGAGCCGGAGCCTGTCGACTATCGCTGCCGTCAAGCCATTTGCTTCC
>CAYPFE010000019.1:1179-15151 GCA_964409895.1 uncultured Novosphingobium sp. | reverse complement strand
CGACCAGCGCGGGCCTGCGCCATGTCATGGTCTCGCGGTTTCCACGCACAATCTCTGCGGCGGCGAAGACGATGCTCAGCGCGATCAGTACCTCGACCGCACCCGAGTCCAATGTCACCACGCCCAATGTGGCGAGGCTGATGGTCAGCGCATGGCCGAGGGTGAAGCCGGTGACCGTCCAGGCGATCCTTGCCAGACTTCCAGCTATCAGCACCAGGCAGACCAGGAACAGCAGGTGGTCGAAGCCTGTGGCGATATGGCCCACACCAGCCTTGGCATAGGTTGCAAACACTTCCGTTCGGCCAATTCTCTCCGGCAACTCTATCCTCTCCGTCCCCGGGGGCGAGACGATCGTGCGGCGTTCCCCGTCCGCCTGCGAAAGGCGAAGCAGGATCGGGGCGTTCGTCGTCGGGCCCGGGAAAGCGAGCGTCAGCGCAGCGGGCGCGGCTTCATCGGGACAGCGGATCAGGGCTGCATTGCCTTGCCGCTTTGCGATGCTGCATGGCCGGGCAACGCCTGCCTGCGGCTCCAAGTCGGGAGGAAAGCTGGGCGGGAAAATTGCCCTGAGGCCGTATTCCCGGGCACCGGTCTGGTCGAGTGTGAGCGAGATCGGCAGCGCATCGTGAGCCAGGGCGGGACGAGCCAGCAATAATGCCAGCAGCATTGCCGCCCATGCAACCCTCATTTCGCGGCGCCTTCCAGCCCCGGCGAAAGCCTGACCCGGTATCCCGCGACGATGCTGTCGATCGCGCGCTTCTGCGCCTGTTCGCGCCGTTCTTCGGCCAGTCCGGCGGCAAGATCGCCGCGGATTTCCTCGAAGGCCGGCTCGCTTCCGGACGTCTTGCGATCGACGCGGATGAGATGGAAGCCGAGTTCGGATTCGATCGGACCCTGCCAGCTTTCTCCCGGGGCAAGGGCAAGAATCCGCCGCGCCGCCGCCTGCCCCAATTCAGACGACAGTGCGTCCGTGGTTACGTCGATCTGGCTGCGCTGATAGGGGTAGCGGTCTCCCATCGCCAGCCAGTCATTCCGGCCCACAGCCGGCAGCGCCTGCCTCGCCGCCTCGAAGGCCCGTTGCGTTCCGCGCCGCTTGCCGTCGAAGAACACATGGGAGAAGCTGACCTTGGCGCCTTCGGTATAGCGCTCGCGATGCGACGCGAGAAAGGCGCGAAGCGCGGCATCGGTGGGTTCGGCGTCATTGGCTTGCGCGTCGCCCTGAAGGCTGAAGCGCATAGATTGTACCAACCGGCGGCGGATGGCCGTGTCGCCGCGATCAAGCCCAAGCGCGCGGGCTTCACGGTACAGTGCTTCCTCGCTAACATAGCGGTCGATGAGGGTCTGGCGTTCGTCCGGGCTCATCGCCTCGACCGGCCGGCCGGGAAGGCGTCCGCCCTCGCTTGCGAGGTAGGCGTCCAGCGTGGCCTCATCGACGGTTATCAGCCGCTCGTCCCCACGCGCGAGACCAAGGGCATCAAGCAGCAGGTAGAGCGCGAGCCCGGCGACCAGGAACACGAGAAGCGGGTCGGCCCTGCCGATCCACTTCACGGGCGATACCAGATCGGCGAGCTGTAGGCGCGGTCCTGGACGGTGCGGGGGATATTCGTTGGCAGGTCGAAGCCGAAGAAGGCGGCATCGTATGTCGTCCAGCGAGGCGTCGGGATTTCCAGCACGCGGACATAGTAGAAGGCCCGTTGCGAGGCGTCGAATTCGGGATCGCTCCACCAGGCCGCGAGTTCGGGAGCGCCGATCGAATTGCTATAGGTTGCATTCTTGACGTCGACGGTGGAGCCGACTTTTTGCCCCTGTTTGCGTCCGTCCGACATCGCGATATCGTAGATCTTTTCCTGCGGCTCGCCATTGGTGTCGATCCATCCCTTCACGACCTGGATCCGGTCGAGGTTGGCGCCATCGGGATCGCGCACGGCATGGACCAGGGAGGTCGGTGCTGTCGTGCCGGTTCGGTGCGGCATGTCGCCGCCCATTGGCACGCCGTTGCGGTAGCCATGGCGGGCATAGTCCGGACGGTCGATATCGCCTTTCGCGTAGTTCCAGCCACCGAAGAAGCGCAGCCGGATACGCGTGCCGGATGTGGCGTAGACCTCGCGCCGCTTCAACGCATCGAAGATCGCTTCTCTGGTATTCTCTGGTGCCCACACGGCAGTCAGGCCCGAAGCGCCAAGCTCCCAGTTTCGCGGCGCCTTGGGGTCAGTCGGCTCACCCAGCATCATGCCCTTGATGCGATCTGGCGAAGGTGAAGTTACCTTGAACTTGCCGTAATAATTGTCCTCTTCCGTGGTCGAAAGCCCGGTGTGGATATCGGTCGCGCCGACCAGCCCCAGCTTGAAGGGATTGATGCCCAGGCTGCCCTCGTACCTCAGGCCTTCGAGCAGTGCATACCGGGCATATTCATAGCGCAGCATCCAGGGCTCCTTGGCCTTGGTGTTGGCGATATTGGCGCGGTCCCAGTTCTCGAAATCGGCGAACTCGTCCGTCGGCGAGAGCGCGGGATGAGCTTCGGAATCGCCCTTGACCTGAGTTACTTCCAGAAGCGGCTCCCACCGCGCGCGGGCTTCGGCGTATTTCAGGTCGAATTTCTCGCCATTGGCGCGCTCGGGCGCGAACATCCGGCCGTTGGAGAGGTTGCTGTTGTGCGGAATGGCGAGCACCTTGCCGCCCGTTGCCTCTTCATAGCGCGCGAGCCCGGCCCAGAGCGATTCCGGGTCCCCATCCTTCGAAGCGTCAAGAGGCAGCATCTTGGGAACCGTGGCTGCTCCGTCGCGATAGACGACCACGCGATGAAGGTTGTCGCCGACCTTCATCGCCGTCCATTCATAGCCGATCAGCGTGGTGAAGCGGCCCGGGCGGTTGTATCGATCGGCAACGTCCGCGATCTCCTGCCAGACCGAGCGAGCGAATTCCTCGGAGACGTCCGGGACCTGCTTGCCTGCGATCATCATCCTCGCATAGCCGCCGGTCAGCCCGTATTGCTCCACGAGCGTTCGAAACTCCCGGAACAACTCTGCGGCCTTTGTGCCTGCGATAAGCGGATCACCGGCGTCGAGGCGCGGAAACAGGCCCATGTTCTCCGAGTGATCGGTGACCGCAAGGAAATCGAGCGGGCGGCGCAGCCTGGCGGGCACGCCGTTGTCCGCCATGATCTCCTCGCCCATGGCGAAGCGATAGGCCTCGGCCTGACCGACGAGGTGCGTGCCTTGCATGTAGGCGTCGATCGATGAATTGGCGGTGTGGAGGTGCAGGTCGCCCCAATAGACATTGTTCTCGGGCGGTTGGCGCAGCGGTGGGGAGTAGGGTTTGCTTTTGGTCTCGGCCGCCGCCTTGGCGCTATCGTCCGGCGCGGGAACGCCCTGCGCCGGGTCCGAGAGCCATGATGTCGCGGCGACAGCTCCGGTGAGGATCGTCGCGGTAGCCAGTTTCGCAATGCGGCCCTGCAATAGTTGTCCCATGGTGTGCTCTCTCCTCTTCCCCATGAGAGCACGATGCCATGCGCGCCGTCAATTTCCGGCATCGGCAGGCATGCGTGCGCCTGTGGCATCAATCACAGGGGCGTCGTGACCTTCGCCACGTCGAAATCGCGGAGGATCGGTCAGAAGGGCGGTGTCGAAAGCGACGAAGCAAGCAAGAGGATAGAGAGATGAAACTGAATTCGATGATCAAGACCGCCACCCTGGTTTCCGTTCTGGCGCTCGGCATTCAGGGTGCTGCCCTCGCCGAAGACAAGCGTCCAGCTCAGGGCAATCGCGGCGGCCACCTTGGCGGTAGCATTCTCATGGGAGATGGATCGGTTAAATTCCTTACCGATGGCGTGGAGACGACATCGACCGGCCCCGGCGGCGGCCCGCATGTGCGGGTGCTCAACGGAGACGGCGCTTCAGGCCAGTCTGGCCACGCGACCGGAAAGCGCCAGCACAAGCCTTACACCATCACCAAGGAAATCGACCAGTCTACGCCTAGCACGAACCGGCCAGCCCGTCCCGGCAGGCCGCAGCCAGGCACGCCGAACTCGATTTCGAATGTTGAGAATCAGGCGGAAATCGGCCTGCTGCTCCCGGCCGTGCAGAAGGTACGCTGAGCTTGCGGTGAGGTAATCGCTGCAGGCTCAACGCAGGATCGGGAAGCGCTCGTCGTCAATCGGGTCGAGCCACTCCATACCGGACGTGTCGAAACCCTCGGCGGGCGAGCCGTCCCAGCGGACGTCGGACGGATTGATGAGGAGCGACCAGGCCCAGCGTGGGTGATCCGTCTGGTTCTCGCCTGCCCCGTGGACGACCATGTTGGAATGCACGGTCATGTCACCGGTCCGGTAGGTTAGCGGGCCGGTGACGGGGCATTCCTCCAGTAGCTCGGGAAAGTCTTCCAGGATGTCTCCCGCGCGGTAATTGCCCATGGAGCCATGGCGGTGCGAACCGTCGAGGAATGACATGGTGCCAGCCTCTGGCGCAATGTCGGTCAGCGCCAGCCAGAAGCCGAGCCCTCCAGACCGGTCGACCGCCCAGTTGGTGTAATCCTGGTGCCAGCTTGTCGCACCATTGCCTTCGTGCTTTGAAGCCTTCCCTGCGGGCAGTTTGACCACGTAATTGTCGCAGTAGTATTTCGCCTCGATGCCTGCGCGCCGTCGCATCAGCTGACGTGCATTGCGTCCCAGATTGTCGAGCAACGGACGTAGCTTGGGATTCGCTGGTCCGCCGGTCATGGCGATGTTGAAATAAGGTTGGGTGATCGGCAGCGGCGGGTTGGAATCGCCGCCCTCGCCCATCTGCTCCTTGCCGAGCGCCAGCAGGTAATCGACGAGGTCGGGGTGGACGAAGCCGGGCAGGCGTGCCCATCCCTTCTCGCGATACTGGGCGAGTTCCGCATCGGTGATGTCGCGACAGGGATGGTCCATGCGCGTCACTCCTTCGGGAGCGCGAAGGCCATGATTGCACCAGCATTGGGACCGGGCAACGCAAAGTGCCCCCCGCTGGCTATCACGACATATTGCCGCCCGTCGGTGGGAGAGACGTAGCTCATCGGTGTGGCGGCGGCGATTGCGGGCAAGTCGTAGCTCCAGAGTTCGAGGCCCGTCGCGGTGTCATAGGCGCGCAGTTTGCGGTCTTGCGCCGCGCCGATGAAGGTGACGCCGCCGGCGGTGACGACTGAGCCGCCCATGTTGGGTACACCCATGCGAATCGGAAGGCGCGTCGGGATGTTGAACGGGCCGGCCCACTCTGCGGTACCGAAGCTTTGCGACCACACCAGCTTGCGGGTCTTGAGATCGAGCGCGTGAATCTTGCCGAATGGAGGCTTCTGGCAAGGCACGCCGAGCGGAGAGGTGAAGGTCGATTGCGCAAATACCCAGGGCGTGCCTTCCATGCCGAAGGTCACCTCGCCCTTGGCCCCGCCCATGGTCTGCCCTTCCATAAGCTTGCGCGGCACCAGCCGCCCGAAATTGGCGAAGTGCAGCGTGTTGACAACCAGCAAGCCGCGCGCCGTGTCGATCGAAACGCTGCCCCAGTTGATCCCGCCTGCGGTGCCCGGGAACATCAGCGTCCGCTTCCGGGTCATCGGCGTGTAGCGGCCTTCGTAGCGCGACTTCAGGAAGGTGATGCGGCACCACATCTGGTCGAGCGGGGTGATGCCCCACATGTCCTTCTCGGTGAGGTCATCGCCGGCAAGCTGCGGGAAGCCGGTGGTATGGGGCTGGGTGGGGGATGTGAAGTCGCCCTTGACCCCGCCTTGCGGCACCGGGCGTTCCTCGACCGGGTCGATGGGGCCGCCGGTCGCGCGGTCGAGCACGAAGATCTGCCCGGTCTTGGTGGCGACCAGCAGTGCCTTGCGAAGCTTGCCGTCCGGTCCGGGCAGGTCGGCGACGGTGGGTTGGGCGGCAAGGTCATAGTCCCACAGGTCGTGGTGTACCGTCTGGAAATGCCAGCGGCGCTCGCCGGTCTTCGCGTCCAGAGCGACGACCGCAGTGGCGAATTCGTCGAGTTTCGGATCGCGCATGCCGCCGAAATAGTCGGGCGGACTGTTGCCCAGCGGGACGAAAACGAGGCCCATTTCCTCGTCGCCGCTCAAGGGCCCCCAGGCGTTGGGGCTGGCCGGAACATAGGCGCCATCCCCTTCCATCCCTGCGCTCCAGGCCCATAGCAGCTTGCCGGTCACGGCGTCATAGCCCCGGATGACACCCGATGGGCCATCGAGCGAGGCAAGGTCCGACACTGTCTGTCCGACCACGGCAATGCCATTGACGATCGCGGGCGGAGAGGACGGCAGAGCCTCGATCTTGAGACGTGAGGCTGGCAGCTGGGCTTCCATTCCTGCGTGCAAATCGGCTGCGCCGTCTTTGCCGAAATCCGCGCAAGGCTTGCCGTCAGCGGCGTCGATGGCGCGCAGGAAGCCGTCAGGGCTCGCGAACAGGATTCGCCGGGTGCAGGCGGGCAATGGCTGTGGCGCTTCGTGGAAGGAAACGCCGCGACACTTCGCACCGAACACGCGGTTGTAGTCATAATTGTCGATGCCCGGCGTTTCGTAGCGCCAGATTTCCTTGCCGCTCACCTGGTCGAGCGCGATGACTGTCCCGGTCCTGGGACAGGTGTAGAGCCGGTTGCCGACAGCAAGCGGCGTGGCTTCGAAACTTGCGGCTAGCGGGGGCTGTGGGTTCGCGTCATAGCGCCAGGCCAGTTCGAGCTTGCTGGCGTTCTGCGGCGTAATCTGACTGGCCGGGCTGTAACGCCCGCCACCCGGAGGACCTCCCCAGGCGCGCCATTCGAAGGGACGTTGCGCAGTCCCATCGGCCTTTACGGCAGGCGATATCCCGGGGCTACCTGTGACGGCCAGAATGCCCGCCAGTGCTACCGTCCCGAAACAAGCGAGCGCTGGCGCACCCAGCCACCACCTGCTCGGCTTGCCGGACATCTGCTTCCAGGGAATGGCGAGCAGCAACGTGCCCAGCACTGCGGGGCCGAGCAGGCGGGGGACAAGCGCCCAGCCGTCCAGTCCCACTTCCCACAGGCTCCAGACCAGCGTCAGCACCAGCATGGCTGCGTAGAGCCGGACCGAAAGGCTTCCTTTCCGAGCCAGCGATACCGCCGAAGCCAGGACCAAAAGGCCTGTGGCAATGTAGTAGAAACTGCCGCCCTCGCGGATGAGAATGAAGCCGCCTCCGGTGAGCACGACCGCGACAACCCCAAGGATGACAGCAAACAGCCAGATGCGGAATTGGACCATCACTTTCTGTCCCTCAGGTCACGGAAGAAATTGCGAACTTGCCTGGCCATCGTTTCCGGCTGTTCCGAGAAGGAGAAATGCCCGCCTTTGGGCAGCCTTTCCCAATGTTTCAGATTGGTGCCCCCCTCAGCAAGTGCGCGCGGGATCAGCATCACTTCCTTGGGGGCGACGGCATAACCGCACGGCACTTCGATCGCGGGCATGCGGTCATGCAGGGTCGGGAACGGCATGCCGCCGGCATGGGCGTGTTCGTAATACAGCCGCAGCGAAGTGCCGATGCTGCGGGTCAGCCAGTAGATCGAGGCCAGCGTGCAGAGCCAGTCGCGGCTGTAGACGCTGAACAGGTCGCCGCCGCAATCGCTCCATGCCCGCCGCCGTTCCCACAGCCACGCCGCAGTCCCGACCGGCGAATCGACCAGCGCATAGGCGAGCGTCTGCGGATCGGAGCTGTGCACGGTGAAATGGCTGGCAATCGTAGGGCCGCTTTCGGCCTGTCGTGCGAGCATCCATTGCTCGTCTTCGGCGAAGTCCTCTGGTCTTATCGCGGCTAGGTCGAGGCCCGGGTAGAAGGGAATGGTGGCGAACAGGCCGATGACCTTTTCCGCGTGGGTGTGTGCCATCAAATTGGTGATCGCCGCCCCCCAGTCTCCGCCGGCAATGGCATAGCGGTCGTATCCAAGCACCTCGCCCATCAGTTTCGCGAACAGGCCAACCAGGGCAGGCACGTCGAGGCCCGCTCGGCTGAGCGGCATCGAGAAGCCGTGGCCGGGCAGCGAAGGGATGATGAGGTCGAAGCTATCCGACGGGTCACCGCCATGGGACGCTGGATCGGTCAGTGGCCCGATCATTCCAAAGAAGTCATGGAACGTCCAGGGCCAGCCGTGGACCAGCAGCAGAGGCATGGGGTTGGGGCCCTTGCCCCGAATATGCGCGAAGTGGATGGGTGTGCCGCCGATCTCCGCCATGAAATGCGGCACGGCATTGATCCCGGCCTCGGTCGCGCGCCAGTCATAATCCTCGCGCCAGTAGTGGACCATGTCCTCCAGCCAGCCCCGCTCGACGCCATAGCGCCAGTCGGCATTGGCGAGGTCGTCCGCCCAGCGGGCATGGCCAAGCCGGTTGCGCAGATCGTCCAGCTCCGAATCCGGAATGGCGATGGTGAATGGCTGAGCGCCGGCCACTTGGCAGTCTCCCTCCCCTGGTTCTTCCTGCCTGATTAGCCCTCTGCGATCAGGGTTCCCACCGCCTGGATCATGCCCTCCTTGTCGAGCGTTGTCGTCTCGGGCATCGCCGCACTGCCCGAGGCGTCGCGCAGCTTGTTGACGATGGTTTCGGGATCGTCGCCTTCGATCTCGTAGATGGTGATGCAGGTGTATTTCGGCGGCTCGAGATCATAGACTCGCTGGAAGTCGCAGCGGTGGAGCTTGGCGCTCACGACCTCGGGAAACTTGAGCACATCGACCATGTGCTGTTCCTCGTACCACTTGACGAATTCCTCTTCCTGCCCCGCTTTGGCGTGTGACAGGACGACATAGGTGAAACGGGGCAAGGCGCTCTCCTGAAGCTTTGCTATTGGTTGCCGGCCCAGTTACCTCTTAACGTGCCACAGCGCCAGCCGCTGCGTAGCTCCGGGAGGGGAGACGGACGATGAACGAACCAAAGCCACTGGTGATCGCAGTCTCGATCAACGGCGAACGCAGCAAGGAAGAAAACCCCAACGTTCCGCGCAGCCATGACGAGATCGTCGCCTCCGCGCTCGCCTGTTACGAGGCAGGCGCCTCGATCCTCCACGCCCACAACCGCGACTTTCGCCTAAAGGGAGCCGAAGCCGCCGAGGATTACCTTGCCGCCTGGCGCCGGGTGCGGGAGGCGAGACCCGATGCGCTCTGGTATCCGACATTGACCGGCCACGGCGGACAGGAGCTCGAGCATTTCGCGCTGATTGATGAGGCGATAGGCCTGCACTTCGGCATCGTCGATTGCGGTTCCGTGGCCTTCGCGCGGATCGGCGAGGATGGCGAAGTAAACGGCAGCTATTATCAGAACAGCTTCGATCAGATCCGCGAAGCATTCGCCTTTCATCGCCGGCTCAATCTCGGCGTACAGATTTCGGTCTTCGAACCGGGGTTCCTGCGTATCGTGCTGGCCTACCAGAGAGCAGGCAAGCTGCCGCAGGGCACCGTGGTCAATTTCTACTTTGGCGGCGGAGACGGGGCGGTGCAGGGCTCCATGCCATTCGGTCTGCCACCGACACCGTCCGCGCTCGACGCTTATCTCGACCTGTTAGGCGATGATGGCCTGCCCTGGACAGTGTCGGCCTGGGGCAGCGATCTGTTGAAGACCGACTTGCCGAGACTCGCGATCGAAAAGGGCGGGCACATCCAGATCGGTCTAGAAAGCCATTTCGATCCGATCGACAAGCCTACGAACGAGG
This sequence comes from uncultured Novosphingobium sp., assembly GCA_964409895.1. Lineage (GTDB taxonomy): Bacteria > Pseudomonadota > Alphaproteobacteria > Sphingomonadales > Sphingomonadaceae > Novosphingobium. The sequence continues at coordinate 5,493 of CAYPFE010000019.1, read as the reverse complement.
AGCAAGTGGCACGGGTCGTAGAGCTGGCGCGTTCCATGGGCCGGCCGGTTGCGGACAGCCATGCGACGCTGAACGCCTGGAATTGCCCGCGCGGCCTCGATTGACAGGGGTCAAGCGCAGTCACTTTGCACCCTGTTACTAAGAAGCGGCAGGAATACAACGAGGAATGCGGAAATGGCACAGCCGATAGACCAGCTTGACCTTATGGACCTACCGATCGAGGACCGTGCCTTCGGTGCCGATCCCGAGCCGTGGTTCACTCAGGCGCGCGCGAAACATCCCTGGCTGGCGAAGTTCACGCATGGCTACATCGTCCATGGTCACCACGAAATTCGCGACCTCATCCAAATGGACGACAGGCTGCATATCGCTACCGGTGAGGTGGTCGACATCATGGGCGCCACCGGCAAGCCTTGGGGCGACTTCATGCAGGCCCTGCTCATTAGTCGCCACGGCGAGGACCACCGGCGTATGCGCGATGCGCTCAAGCCCTTCTTCAAGCCGCGGCGGATCGCCGAGCATGTCGGATTGATCCGCAAGATGGCGTCGGACCTGCTGGACGAATGGGCACCCAAAGGTGAGTTCGACTTCACTGAATTCGCGTCCAACTTCCCGATTGCGGTGATGTTTGGCCTGATTGGTGCGGACATCGCCGACCTGCCGAAGATCAAGTGGGCGCTCGAAGTGCAGGGGTTGAGCTACAGCCTAGATGCCTCGCTGCTGCCCGAGATGGAGCGCGCTCATGCGATGATGATGGCGTTCAACTCCAACCTCGTCACGCAGCGGCGCGCCAGCGGCGAGAAGGGCGACGACCTGCTGGCCGAGCTCATCAAGGCGGAAGACACCGGACAGCTTTCCCACCAGGAGGTCTGCGAGCAGCTCTTCTTCCTGTTCGCGGCTGGCTACGACACCTCCAAGAACCAGCTGGCGATGACGGCTCGCCTGCTGTTTCGGCAGCCCGAGCTTTGGGAGCGCTGTGCCGCCGACCGCGAATTCTGCACACTCGCCATCGAGGAAGGCCTGCGCCATTCGAGTCCTTCCAGCCCTCCGCGCATCGCTCTCGAGGACATCGAGTACGAGGGCGTGCTGATCCCCAAGGGGGCGCACCTGATGTTCCTGCTCAACATCTCCGGCCGCGATCCGCGCACCTTCGATAATCCCATGGAATACCGGCCGGGGCGAGAATATGCCAAGCACCACCTCGCCTTCGGCAAGGGGGCGCATATCTGCCTCGGCCTGCACCTTGCGCGTTTCCAGATGGAGGAAAGGCTGCACTTGATGGCGCAGAGGCTCAAGGATCCCGAAATTGACGGTGAGGTCACCTGGCGGCGCTTTCCCGGCGTGTGGGGTCTCGAAACCCTGCCGATCCGCTTCACGCCTGCTTGAGCCGATCCCGGAAACGGGAGTGCCCGCGCGTATCATTGCGAAATTGCGCCAGCCCTTCTTTCGCTCTACGGAATGATTGGTAATACCAAATTCTGTTAACGCGGCTCGGTCGCTGTCGGCGGACACCTCCGCTGCGAATAGGGGATTCACATGCTCAAGAAGGTACTCAAGATCATCATGTGGGTGGTGCTGGCGCTACTGGTGCTGTTCGCAATCTCCTTGTGGCGGAACTGGGATACGGTCCAGCGCACCATGCTGGGCGGACTCAAGGTTTACGAAACCGAGCCACCGGCGATGCCTGCCGATATTCCGCGTCCGGCGATCCTGGTCTTTTCCAAGACCAACGGCTTCCGCCATGAAGAAGCGATCCCGGTGGCCAATGCGCTGTTCGCGGAATTTGCCAGGGATAACGGCTGGAGCCATTTCCAGACCGAGAACGGTGCAACATTCAGCCCGGAGATCCTCTCCCGCTTCGATGCGGTCGTTTTCAACAATGTCAGCGGCGATGTCTTCACGCCCGAGCAGCGTGCGGCGTTGAAGTCCTACATCGAAAATGGCGGGGGGTTCCTTGGCTTTCACGGCAGCGGCGGCGATTTCGAGTATGACTGGAAATGGTACGTCGATGACCTGATCGGCGCCCAGTTCAAGGGCCATCCGATCGACCCGCAATTCCAGGAAGCGACTATCCATGTCGAGGACAGCAGCCATCCCTCGACCGCCCATCTTGGCGCTACCTGGGTGCGGACCGACGAGTGGTACTCGTTCCTGAAACCGGCGCGCAAAGAGGGCTACCACGTGCTCGCGACACTCGACGAAAAGACTTACGAACCCGGTGGCATGTTCGGCACCGATCTTGCAATGGGAGCCGACCATCCCATCGCCTGGTGGCATTGTATCGGCAAGGGCCGGGTCCTGTATTCTGCACTGGGGCACCAGGCTTCGGCCTACGAGGAGCCCGAATACCGCAAAATGCTGTTGGGCGCGACAAATTGGGTGTTGCGCAAGGCGGGCGAGGGATGCGATGATAGCGCTACCAAGGCCGAGGCAAGGAAAGATTCGGCGCAAGCGGGAGAGTAAGGCGTGCAACCCATTCGCTATGGCATGATCGGCGGCGGGCAGGGCGCATTCATCGGCGGCGTTCACCGCACTGCCGCGGCCATTGCCGGTAACTGGCGGCTGGTCGCGGGCGCGCTGTCCTCGACGCCGGAAAAGGCGAAAGCCTCTGGCCGCGACATCCTGTTGCCCGAAGACCGCAACTATGGCTCGTGGCAGGAAATGCTGGAGCGCGAGGCCGCGCTACCCGGGAGCGAACGGATCGAGGCGGTTTCCATCGTCACGCCAAACCACATGCATGCTCCGCCCGCGATTGCGGCGATGGAAGCCGGCTTCGATGTCATCATCGACAAGCCTCTTGCCGACAGCACAGCCAATGCCAAGGCCATCGCGGATGCGGCAACGCGCACCGGGCGGCGGATTGCGGTCACCCACACCTATACCGGCTATCCGCTGGTCAAGCAGGCCCGGCGCCTGGTGACGTCCGGCCGGTTCGGCAAGGTACGTCGGGTCGCGGTCAAATATACCCAGGACTGGCTTTCGCGCGATGCCGATCTCGTCGACAACAAGCAGGCAGAATGGCGCGTAGATCCCGAGCGGTCGGGTGCTGCAGGCGCTTTCGGGGACATCGGTACCCATGCCGCCAACCTTGCCGAATTCATCACCGGCGAGCGGATTGTCTCGATCTGCGCCGAACTCACCATGTTGCCCGGCCGGCAGATCGACGACGACGGCGCTGCGCTGTTCCGCCTTTCCGGCGGCGGCAAGGGCACGCTGACCGCCAGCCAGGTGCTTGTCGGTGACATCAACGACCTTGCGATAGACGTATATTGCGACGAAGCCGGGCTGCATTGGCGGCAGGAAGAGCCCAATACGCTGACCATCGGCTATCGCGACAAGCCGACCGAGGTGTGGCACGCGGGCGCCAACCGCGCCTATCTCGCCGGCGACATCCTCGCGTTGCAGCGCACACCGGGCGGCCATCCGGAAGGCTATCTCGAGGCCTTCGCCAATATCTACCGTGCATTCGGCGAACACCTGCGCGGCCTGCCGCCGACGGGCGATGAGCCGGGCTTTGCCTCGATGGAAGACACACTTGGCGGCATGAGGTTCCTCGACGCCGCGCTCAAGTCCAGCCGCGATGGCGCGGTGTGGACCGATCTCTGACAGGAGCAGGATTGATGAAAGGCCCCGCGATTTTCCTCGCCCAATTCGCCGGTGACGAAGCTCCATTCAACTCGCTGGATGCGATCACGAAATACATGGGTAGTCTCGGCTACAAGGGCGTGCAGATCCCGACCTGGGACGGGCGGCTGTTCGACCTCGAGAAGGCCGCCGAAAACCAGGACTATGTCGACGAGGTGAAGGGTATCTGCGCTGCCAACGGCGTCGAGGTGACCGAACTGTCCACTCACTTGCAAGGCCAGCTTGTTGCTACCCATCCCGCCTACGACCTGATGTACGACGGCTTCGCGCCCGGCCAGTATCACCGCAACCCGGAAGCGCGGCAGGAATGGGCGGTTCGGCAGATGGAGCTTGCGGCCAGGGCCAGCAAGCGCTTTGGCTGCACCAGCCATGCGACCTTCTCGGGCGCGTTGATGTGGCACATGGTCTATCCCTGGCCGCAGCGCCCCGCCGGCATGGTGGAGGAGGCCTTCGCCGAGCTTGCGCGGCGTTGGAAACCGATCCTCGATGTCTTCGACGAGAATGGCGTCGATGCCTGCTACGAGCTGCATCCCGGCGAGGATCTGCATGACGGCGTCACGTTTGAACGCTTCCTCGAAGCGGTCGATAGCCACCCGCGCGCCAACATTCTTTACGATCCCAGTCACTTCGTTCTGCAGCAGCTCGACTACTTGCAGTTCATCGATTTCT
>CAYPFE010000019.1:0-1169 GCA_964409895.1 uncultured Novosphingobium sp. | reverse complement strand
TTCTACCACGAGCGGATCAAGGCGTTCCACGTCAAGGACGCCGAGTTCCGTCCCAACGGCAAGGCCGGCGTCTATGGCTCCTATTCCGGCTGGGCAGAACGGCCGGGCCGTTTCCGTTCGCTGGGCGATGGGCAGATCGACTTCGGCGGCATCTTCACCAAGCTGACGCATTACGGTTACGAAGGCTGGGCGGTGCTTGAATGGGAATGCGCCTACAAGCACCCCGAACAAGGCGCCGCCGAAGGCGCGCCGTTCATCGCCCGCCACATGATCCGCAAGGCCGACAAGGCGTTCGACGATTTCGCCGACAGCGGAGCGGACCTTGGCCTGGTGCGCGAGACGCTGGGGCTTCAGTGACGCGGAGGCCGTGCCCGTGACGAAGCCGTCAGGCAGGCAGGGGGAGGAGTACATCCTCTCAGCCGAGGACATCGCGCGGTTCCGTCGCGACGGCTACGTCACCCTGCGCGATGTCATGACCGAAGCGGAACTGGCGGTAATCGAGCCCGAATTCCAGCGCTTCATGACTGCGCAGGTCCCAGGCATGGGCCGCGACTTCTGTGACATGTCAAGCCCTTACGACCGCAAGTTCGAGGATTTCAGCCTGGTCAACGCGGTCCTGCCACGCACATACCGGCCGGAGCTGAGGGACAATGTCTACGAGCGCCGCGCTGCCTCGATCGCCCGCCAGCTCGTCGGCGACACGGCCACGCTCGATTACGACCAGTTCCTCGCCAAGCGCCCGGGCAAACACCTGGCCGCCTTCGCCTGGCACCAGGACCTCGGCTATTGGCCGACAGGAACGCCTGACGCGGTAACCGCCACCTGTTCGCTAGCGCTCGACGATGCCGATGAGGAGAACGGCTGCCTTGCCGTCGTCCCCGGATCGCACAGGCAGGGGCTGCGCCCGCACCGCCCGATGCATGGCGACGATCGCGAGCAGTCGCATATTCTCAGTGTCGAACTGGGCGATGAGGACGTGGTGGTGCGCCTGCCGCTGAGGCGCGGCGATATCATCGTGCATGACGAGCTGATCGTCCATGGTTCGGCTGGGAACCAATCGCCCGACCGCTGGCGGCGCACCTACATCGTCGCATTCCGGACCAAGGCCTGTGTCGATTACGAACGCTCGATCGGTTTCACCCATTCGCACAACGATACGATCGGCTGGG
>CAYPFE010000018.1:0-15152 GCA_964409895.1 uncultured Novosphingobium sp. | reverse complement strand
GAATTCGCAATGGAAGCCGAGTTCGGCCATCGAGCGGTCGAACGCCGGATTGCCCGGCGCCCCCTCGACGTCGGTATAGAAGGTGGTGGCCGCGAAACTCGCGCCCTTCTGATAGCTTTCGAGCTTGGTCATGTTGACGCCGTTGGTCGCGAAGCCGCCCATTGCCTTGTAGAGTGCCGCGGGCTGGTTCTTCACTTCGAAGACGAAGGTCGTCATCGCGGCGTCAGGGTCGAGACCGACTGGGTCCAGCGCATCGCTGGCGAGCACGACGAACCGCGTGGTGTTGTCGTGCGAGTCCTCGACATTCTCTGCGACGATCTGGAGGCTATAAAGCTCCGCGGCGATTCGCGGGGCAATGGCGCAGGCTTCCATGTCGCCTTGTTCCTTGACGAAGGCTGCAGCGCCTGCGGTATCGGCATAGGCCATCGGCACGATGCCGTTTTCGCGCAGGTAGCGCCGCGTCTGGCCAAGCGCCTGGGGATGGCTGTAGGCGGCCGCGAACGGGCCGTCTCCCAGCGCCATCACCGCATAGCTGATCGGGAGGAAATATTCGCCGACGATAGAAAGCCCGCTTTCGGGCAGCAGGAAATGGATGTCGGCGACTCGGCCGTGCTGCGAATTCTCGATCGGAATGATCGCGCGCGCCGCCTTGCCTTCCTTCACCGCATCGAGCGCATCCTCGAAGGCGAAGCATGGAAGCGGCAGGCTTTCCGGGTCGTATTCGAGCGCCGCGCAATGGCCATTGCAGCCCGGCGCGCCCTGCAGCGCGATGGCGCGCGCAGGATCGGCGGCGGCGGCCGCGGTCATCTCCTTGACAAGCGCCAAGGCAGGCTCTGGAAACGAGTGCATGGTGGCCGATGCGATTAAGCGCGAAATGCAATTCCCGCAATGGCTCTTGCGCTTGGCCGCCCGCCTTACTAGAGCGTCGCGCAAAGGCCGAAAGGCTCACACCTACGGGGCATTCTTGCATGGACGACAAATTCAACACCATCGCTGGCTGGGCGTTGTTTTCAGGCATCATTGCGCTGGGCCTGATGAGCCTGAGCAGCCATTTCTTCAGCGCCGACAAGCCGCATCGCCCGCACCACATGGGCTATGAAATCGAAGGCGTGGAAGCCGAGGCGGGCGAGGAGGCTGTGCCCCTGGCCACCCTGCTGGCCGCCGCAGACCCGGCCAAGGGCGAGGCGATCTTCGCCAAATGCATGTCGTGCCACACGATCAATGCCGGCGGTTCCAACGGTATCGGCCCGAACCTGCATGGCACGATGGGTAAGGCGATCGGGCAGGGCGCGGGCGGTTTCGCGTTCTCTTCCGCACTGAAGGAAATCGGCGGAAACTGGGACTTCGAGAAGATGGATGCTTGGCTGAAGAGCCCCAAGGCCTTTGCTTCCGGTACCAAGATGACTTTCGCAGGCCTCGGCAAGCCCGAGGACCGTGCGGCGATGATCGTCTATCTCAACAACCAGGGCTCGAACCTGCCGCTGCCGCCCCCGCCTCCTCCGGCGGCGGAGGAGCCTGCGGGTGATGAAGCTGCGGCCAGCGATGGCGCCGAGGCACCTGCCGCCGAAGGCGGCGAGGGCGAAGTAGCGGCAGAGGCGGCACCGGCGGCCTGATCCGCATTTGCAGGTCGAAAATTAGGGAGGCGGGACCTAGCGTTCCGCCTCTTGCGATTCGGGACCCTTGAATCCCTTGGCGATGAGATACCATTCCGACGATCCCTTGCGGCTCGCGGGCGGTTTGGCGTGTTTGACGCTGGAAAAATGGCGCTTGAGGCTGGCCAGCAGTTCCCCGTCGGTTCCACCGGCAAGCACCTTGGCGACAAAGCTTCCGCCCGGCGCCAGATAGCGCAGCGCGAAATCGGCGGCACATTCCACCAGCGCCATCGTCCGCAGGTGATCGGTCTGCTTGTGACCCACCGTGTTGGCGGCCATGTCCGACAGCACCAGGTCCGGCGCGCCGCCGAGTGCCGCGTCGAGCGCATCGGGCGCATCGTCGTCCATGAAGTCCATTTCGAGGATGGTGACGCCCTCGATCGGTTCGGTTGGCAGCAGATCGATGCCGACAACTTTCGCGTCGGGGCAGCGTTCGCGCAGCACCTGGCTCCAGCCGCCCGGTGCTATGCCGAGATCCACCGCTCTGGTGACGCCTTTCAGCAGGCCGAAGCGCTCGTCCAGTTCGGTGAGCTTGTAGGCGGCGCGGCTGCGGTAGCCTGCCGCCTTGGCCTTCTTCACATAAGGATCGTTGAGCTGGCGCGAGAGCCAGCGGGTGGAACTCTCCTTGCGCCCCCGCGACTTTCTGAGGCGCCTCTGGCTGTCGGGGCCAGTGCGGCTCACCGGGCGTCGCTGCGCAGCTTGCGGACTTCGGCGCGCATCTTCTCACCCTGGCCGTGCGCCGCGATCAGGCTGCGCAGGATGCCCTCCCTGATGCCGCGATCGGCGACACCCAGCCGCGTGCAGGGCCACAGGTCGAGGATCGCTTCGAGAATCGCGCAGCCGGCAACGACCAGGTCGGCGCGCTCCCGGCCAATACAGGGAAGCTCCTGACGCTCGCCGATCGACAGGCCGGAAAGCTTGCTACTGATTTCGCGCATCGAATGAGCCGGGACGATCAGCCCGTCGACGGCGCGCCGGTCGTATTGCGGCAGGTCGAGGTGGAGGCTTGCCAGTGTTGTGACCGTGCCGCTGGTGCCGAGCAGGCGCAGGGTTCCGTCGGCAAGCGCCGCTTCGCGCAGTGACGCATTGCGCTCCACGAAAGCGGCGAAGCTGTCGGCGACGGTCCGGCGCATCCGTGCATAGCGTTCGAGCCGTTCGGCTTCATCGGCGCCTTCCTCCTCGAAGCTTTCGGTCAGCGAAACCACGCCCCAGGGCACGCTTTGCCAGTCGAGGATGCGCGGCACCGTGTCGGTGCTTTCGATCAGCACCAGCTCGGTCGAACCACCGCCGATATCGAAGATGATCGCCGGGCCGTTGCCGGGTTCGAGCAGGATATGGCAGCCGAGCACGGCAAGCCGGGCCTCTTCCCTGGCGCTGATGATGTCCAGGGCGATGCCGGTTTCCTCGCGCACCTTGTCGATGAATTCCGCTCCGTTGGCGGCGCGCCGGCAGGCCTCGGTCGCGACCGAACGGGCAAGCGTGACATTGCGACGCACCAGTTTGTCCGCGCAGACCTTGAGTGCCGAAAGCGTGCGTTGCATCGCCGCGTCACTCAGCCGCCCGGTTTGGGCGAGCCCCTCGCCGAGCCTAACGACCCGGCTGAAGGCATCGATCACCGTGAAATTTTCGCCCGAGGGCCGTGCGATCAGAAGCCGGCAGTTGTTGGTTCCCAGATCCAGTGCGGCATAGGATTGCCTGCCCGGACTCCAGGGCCGGGATTCGGAACTGTCGCGCGCGTGCGCGGGTTCGCTCGGTCGGCCACCGGCCGGGCGCTGTTGCTGCACCTTCCCCGCGGACTTGCGCTTGCGGCTCTTGCGAGCCTTGCGCCATTCCCGCCGGGTTGCCGGCGCTTCAGCCTTAAGGGCCGGCGGATCATTCTCCGCCATGATATTCGCACTCTTTATCGTTCTTCCCGCCCCTTGCGGACGGGCACCTGGCGGCGATTCTACCGCTGAGAGTGCAAGGGGGCAAGCCCGGCCGTCACGGTTGGCCGACGCGGGCGCTGGAGGCCTCCAGCGCCGCGAACGAGTCGAACTCGATATTCACGGGTCCGTCCGGCGTTTCGAGCAACTGGTGATGCGCACCCGCCAGCGTCGAGAATATCTCCAGCGTCACGCATCCGTCCGGCCCGGCGATATGCGGACCATAGGCTTCGCCGCTCCTCGCGACCATCACGTCGCCGGGGCCGAGCACCATGTCGTCGACATGCAGGCTGCCTTCGAGAATGATTTCGAAACGTTCGCATTTGTGGGCATGGCGGGGAATCTCGCCACCCGGGGGCGTCGTGAAGATCAGCGCCGCCGGCGCCGTCTCGTCGTCCGGCTCGCCCATGACGTGCAGCGTGGACGGCGTGAGCCCGCTGGCGCCGAGGATCTGGTCCATGTCCTTCAAATGCTCGGGATAGCGTCCCCAGTATCCTTCCTCGTCCTTCCTGAAAAACTGCGGCATGGTCCTCTCCTTGCGGGTTTTGGGGGTTGTAGCCGATCGGGCGGCTGTGTTGCACCCGAATTGCAACGGGCGGGATCGGCGAAGCTTGACCCGCAAGGGGCCCGGCGTTATCTGCGCCCCCCTTGCTGCCCCGTCGTCTAACGGCAAGACTACGGACTCTGACTCCGTCAATCGAGGTTCGAATCCTCGCGGGGCATCCAAACCAGGCCTTTAAATCCCTCTGCTGTTTACCTATCCTCGCACTTTGTGTCGCTGGATACGGCCCGCCTTGGCGGAGCGGCGGCGGCCAAGGGGGCGAGGCATGCATATACGGCTGACTGCATTGAAGATGGCCGTGGTCCTCCTGCTCGCGGCCCCCCAGGCCGCGTTGGCGCAGGAAGGTGCGGACGCCGTCTTCGCGGCCAACGATCAGGCTATCGCCGCCCAGGCCGAGGGGCGTTTGGGCGAAGCGGTCGAGCGGGGACGCGAGGCGCTGGCGCTGGCGCGCGAGGTGTTCGGCAAGGATTCCGAGAACACCGTCACGATAGCCTCCAATCTCGGCAATTACCTGATGGCGGCCGGCGACCTTCCCGGTGCGGCGCCGCTGTTCGAATTTGTCCTGGCAGGGTACCGCAGGCTCAAGGGCGATGATTCGTCCGATAGCATCGGCGCGCAATACGATCTTGCGGAACTGGCGCGCCAGCAGGGCCGCCTGGCAGAGGCGCGGACACTCTTCACCGACCTTCTCGAACGCTCCAGCCGGGTGCTGGGGCCGGAGGACTATGCCACCATCCTTGCCGCGAACGGGCTTGGCATCACCCATCTGGCGCTGGGCGATTTCGAGGCGGCGGCTCCGCTGCTGCGCCGGGTGATTGCGCTGGAAGAGGCAGCCGGCCCGCAGGTGATCGCCGCGGCAACAGGCAACCTTGCCGAGCTCGAGCGGCTGCGCGGCAATTACGCGGAGGCCGAAAGCCTGCTGCTGCGCATCCTGCCCGGCGATCCAGCAGCCGCACAGGGCCTCTCGACCGACGATCTCGTCACCATGCAGAGCCTTGCCGCGGTCCAGCTCGCCCTTGGAAAATACGGGAGCGCGGAGGCGCTGTTCCGCCGTTCCGGTGATGCGGCGCAAGAGCTGCTGGGCGCGGGGCACCCGCTGGTGCTGCAATTCCGCGCAAACCATGCCGCGTTGTTCATCGCCACCGGCCAGTCGCTCGAAGCCGAGAAGATACTGTCCGCCACGCGCTCGACTGCGGTCTCGACGCTCGGGGCGGATCACCCGACCGCGCTGCTTGCCGCGAGCAATCTCGCCGTCGTCTATCGCGATCAGGGCCGTTTTGCGGATGCCGAGGGGCTGCTCGAGGAAACGCTCGAGAAGCGGGAGAGTGTCCTCGGTTTCGATCACCCCGATACGCTGGAGACTGCCGGAAATCTTGCCGTCATCTATATCGACGAAGAGCGTTACGCGCTTGCCGAGCCGTTGCTGCGGCGCTCTTCAGAGGCGGCTAGGGAGAAGCTGGGTCCCGATCATCCCAGCACCCTGACGTATCTTGGCAATCTCGCGCTGGTGCTGGCCCGCACTGGCCGGCTCGACGAGGCCGAGCAGCTCTACCTGCGCCTGCGCGAAGCCTATGCTCGCACGCTCGGCGGGATGCACCCCCGCGCGCTGCTTGCAGCCGGCAATCTCGCCCGCGTGCTTGCCCGGCAGAACCGCGCGGACGAGGCTGGCCCGCTCTATCGCGAGGCCTTCGAAGGCTCGGAGCAGGTGCTCGGGATCGGACATCCCCAGACGCTCGCCGCCGCCACCAATTACGCGGATTACTTGTCCGACACGGGCAGCGCGGCTCAAGCCGATGCGATCTATTCCCGCGCGCTGGATGCCAATGTCGCGGCGTTCGGCCCGGATCATCCGGTGACTACGAATATCGCGGGATTCCTGGCGTCGTTGCGGCTGCGCGAGGGGCAGGTGGAGCAGGCGCTCGAACCGGCAAGGCTTGCCGCATCGGGCCTGCGCGCAAGGCGGGGTCTGCGGGAGCAAGGCAGCCGCGCGTCAGCCAGCGAGGAATCGCGTGAGCTGCGCGACAGCACATTGCACTTGCTGGTTGCGGATGCCGATTGGGCGGCGGGAAACCGCAGCGGCGACGGCGTGAGCGAGGCATTCATCGCCTTGCAGGACGCGATGGCGGGGACCGCCGACAGGGCCGTGGCGCGCATGGCGGTCCGCCGGTTTGCAGAAACGCGAGGGCAGGGCCTCGCCGAACTCGCGCGCGAGAGCGACGAGCTAGCAGGCGCATGGCAGGCCGCCGATGCCGCTTATTCCGCGAGCCTGGCGGCGACCGGAGAAGCGGCCATCGCCCGGCGCGCGCAGATCAAGCAGGAACTGGCCCGGATCGAGTCCCGCATCGAGGACGTCGAACAGCGCATCCGCAGCGAATTTCCCGAATATTTTGCGCTCACCAGGAATGCCGCGATTGGCCTTGGCGACCTGCAGACGGTGCTGGCGCCGGATGAGGCGGTGCTGCTGCTGGTGCCGACGCCCCATGGTACGCATTCGATGGCGCTGACCAAGGACGGGGGGCGCTGGTTCCGTTCCGACGTCAATGCCGCCGCCATGGCGCAGGCGGTCAGGCGGCTGCTGTGGGATGTTGGCGCCAATGTCGAGGTGCCGCTGGAACTGGAGGCCGAATGGCAGGAAGAGGGCGGTTCGGGCTATCCCTTCGACCGGACCACCGCCTACAACATCTATCGCCAGCTGATCGAACCGGTGAACGAGGCGCTGGCCGGCAAGCGCCATGTCTTCGTCGCGGCCGCCGGGTCGCTCAGCAGCCTGCCGCTCAGCCTGCTGGTGACGGCGCCGCCCGAGGGCTCGGATGGCGACCCCGCCACGCTGCGCGCGACGCCATGGTTCGGCGATGCCCATGCGCTGACCCAGATACCTTCGGTCCAGTCGCTGCTGTTCCTGCGCGCGGCGGCCCGCGCGGGCAAGTCCGGCAAGGGCGGCTTCGTCGGCTTCGGCGATCCGCTGCTGGGCGGCGAAGGCGAGGAGCGCGGCGTCAGCCGCGGAACCGGCCGCACCGGCAAAGGCGTGCCGCGTGCCGCTGCCCTGTTCGGAGACCTGCGCAGCGGCACCGGCCGGAGGCTGGCGGACCCGGCGCGAATCGCGAAGCTGTCCAGGCTTCCGGGCACAGCACGGGAACTGGAGGCGATGCGCGATGCGCTGAGGGCACCCGCCCAGTCGCTGCATCTGGGCGGAGAAGCTACCGAAACCGCGATCCGGGCGATGGACCTGAGCGGGGCACGTATAATTGCTCTCGCCACTCATGGCGTCCTCGCCGGAGAGCTGCAAACCGCCGAACCGGGGCTGATCTTTACGCCGCCGGAGCAGGCCAGTCCCGACGATGACGGGCTTCTGACTTCCTCGGAAATCGCGACTTTGCGGCTCGATGCGGACTGGGTGATCCTGTCCGCCTGCAACACCGCGGCGGGCGACGGCAGCGACGGCGCACCGGGGCTTTCCGGCCTTGCGCGCAGCTTCTTCTACGCCGGCGCAAGGGCGCTGCTGGCATCGCACTGGCCGGTGCGCGACGATGTCGCCGCCCGGCTGACGGTGCGCGCGCTGGAGCTCGAGGCCGAAGACGGGCTGAGCCGGGCCGAGGCCTTGCAGCATGCCATGCGCGAGATTCGCGATGATGCCTCGCACGACAAGTCCTACGACAGCTGGGCCCATCCCAACGCCTGGGCGCCATTCACGCTGATCGGCGACGGCGCGCGTTAGCCAACAGCGCGGCTTCACGAGAGCGCCGGAGCCGGTTAAGGTCAGCGCAAAGCTAGCGGGAGCGTAGAAATTGTCGGAAGATCCTTATGTCCTGATCACTTCGGATGCGCATGCTGGTGGCAGTCATGCGCAGTACCGGGAATATCTCGATCCCAAGTACCGCGAGAGCTTCGACGAGTGGCGCGGCGGGTACAAGAACCCGGAGAAGGAGCATTTCGGCAAGCGCAAGCTGCGCAACTGGGATCTCGACATGCGGGCCACGGAGCAGGACAGCCAGGGCGTGGTCGGCGAAGTGGTCTTCCCCAACACCGTGCCGCCGTTCTGGGCAAAGCCACTGGTGATGCCGCCTTCGGCAGTGCGCCCGGAAGATTTCGAGCTCTACCATGCCGGGATCAAGGCGCATAACCGCTGGCTCAAGGATTTCTGCGACAGCGATCCGGTGCGCTATGCGGGTATCGGCGTGATCCTGCCCAACGATCTCGACCAGGCGGTCAAGGATATCGAGGATATCGCCAAGGCGGGCCTGCGCGGCGGCGTGCTGCTGCCGCTGATTGCACCCGACGCGACCTGGCTGAAGCCGCTCTACGATCCTGCTTGGGACCGCGTCTATGCGGCGATCCAGGACCACGATCTGGTGATGAACCACCACACCGGGGCCGGCATTCCCGATCATGGCGATTCGCTGGTCGGGCAGGCGATCTGGGTTTCCGAAGTCGTCTGGGCGGCACAGACTGGCTTTCGCCACCTGCTCTTGAGCGGCGTCTTCGAACGCTTCCCGAAGCTCAAATACATCATCACCGAAAGCGGCTGCGCCTGGGCGGGGCCGCTGCTCAAGAACCTCGACGGGATTCACTACAACCTCGTCAGGGGCCAGACCGGCGAGATCAAGTACAGGGGCGAATGGGTGCTGAAGGAACCGCCCAGCGCCTATGCCCGGCGGCACTGCTTCTATGGCGCAAGTTTCCCAAGGCTCGCGGACCTCGAGGGTATTGACGCGGTGGGCGAGGACAATGTGCTGTGGGGCAACGACTATCCCCATTTTGAAGGCACGTTCCCGCACAATCTCGCATCGCTGCGCCTGACGTTCCCCGGCATGCCAGAGGAACGGCGGCGCAAGGTGCTGGGGCTCAACGCCGCGCGGCTCTATGGTTTCGACATCGATGAGCTGACGAAGCGGGCCGCGAAGGTCGGGCCGAGGCCGTCGCAGGTCGACGATCCGCTGCCCTTCGAGGACATTCCCCGCGATTCCGCCTGCTACCTGTTCCAGTTGGCGCTTGCCGAGGGAGCCCAGGCGGCGGCGTGATGGACAGGCAGGGCGCGATCGACGAATGCCTGGGCGCGGTCGCCGCGCTGACCGGGCCGGGCGGCGCCTATGAGATCGCCTGTCCCGACGATCCTGCCAAGCGCGGCTATGCGGGCACGCCGCGCAACCTCAACCGCTTTCTGGAAGAGCGACGGCGCGAGTTCCGCGACCTCGATTTCCTGGAATTTTCCGGCGAACGCTTCACTTTCGGCGAGGTCTTCGACCGGGCCGACCGGCTGGCGGAAGGGCTCCATACCCGCCACGGTATCGGCGGGGGCGATGTCGTCGGCATCGCCATGTACAACTGCCTGGAGTGGTTCACGGGCTTCTTCGCGATCCTGCGCCTTGGCGCGGTCGCAGCGCTCCTCAACAGCCGGGGCGCGGGCGAGGAGATCGCCGATGCCGCCACCCGTTCCGACTGCAAGCTGATCCTCGCCGACGAACGGCGCATGGGCGAGCTTGAGGGACAGGCGCCATGCCCGATGCTTGGCCTCGCCGCGATCGGCGAACTGAGCCGCGCCGAAGCTTCGGGCGGCTTGCCCCCCATGCCCGATCCCGAACCGGACGAGCCGGCGCTGATCCAGTTCACCTCGGGCACCAGCGGCCGCGCCAAGGGTGCGACGATGACTCACCGCAACATGTGCTCGGTCGCGCGCGAGGGCGAGTTCCGGCGCGATCTTGCGCTCACCGTGGTCTCGCAGAAGACCGGTCATCCGCTGGAAGCGCTGCAAAAGGCCGCCGCCTCGCCGGCATCGCTGCTGGTCTTCCCGATGTTCCATATCTCCGGGATCACCATGGTGCTGATGGCGCTCGCCACCGGCGGGCTGATGGCGGTGATGCGCAAGTGGAACGCGGCCGAAGCGCTGGATATCATCGAGGCCAACCGCATCGGCGCGCTGTCCGGCCCCAGCCTGATCTTCAACGACCTGCTCGCGCTCCCCAATGCCGCCGAACGCCTGGCCTGTGTGCGCAGCTTCGCGGTCGGCGGGCAGGCGACGCCGCTCAGCCTCGCGCGGCGCATCACGGGGACGGTGCAGGGATCCGGCATGGCCGGCGGCTGGGGGCAGACCGAATGCTCGGGGCCGGTGACCTTCGGGACCGCCGCGATCTACGCGATGTTCCCGGGCACCGTCGGCATGACCTCGACGCTTGCCGATATCAGGGTCGTCGATGCGGACGGCAATGTGCTGCAACCGGGCGAAATCGGCGAGCTCGAAGCGCGCGGGCCGACGGTGATGAAGGGCTACTGGAACGATCCGGAAGCAACTGCTGCTGCGTTCCGTGACGGCTGGCTCAGGACCGGAGACATGGGTCAGTTCGACGAATGGGGCATGGTCTATATCGCCGACCGCGCCAAGGACATGGTGATCTGCGCGGGCGAGAACATCTATTGCGCCGAAGTCGAACGCGTCCTCTCGATGCTCGACGGTCAGGCTGAAGTCGCGCTGTTCGGTGTGCCCGACGATCGCACCGGCGAACGCGCGGTGGCTGCCGTGGTCTGGCGCGAGGATGCAGAGGCCCGCGCCGGCGAGGACGAGGTCATCGCCCATGTCCGCGGTCACCTTGCCGACTACAAGGCGCCGTCCGAAGTGCGCTTCGACCTCGGCCCGCTGCCGCGCAACGGCCTCGGCAAGGTCGACAAGGCGCGGCTCGTCGAGCGTTACATCGAGACATCAACCCGCTAGCACGTCACGAAGGACAGCCTAATGCCCATGCCCAAGGATATCGGCGTCATCGACCTGATGATGAGCATCCCGATCTCGGACGACAACGCCGAGTACTACGAGTTCCTGAAATCGCGCCTGCGCGACAAGGACAGCCTCGAAGGCTTCAAGATGCCTGCCGAGTACATGTTCAAGGACATCCCCAAGACCGAGGCCGGCGCCGACAAGGTCGACTGGCTGGTGGGCGAGATGGACCGCTTCGGGATCGACAAGGCGCTGGTCGGCGGTAACCATGTCGACGCGGAGCGGATGGCGGCGATGGCGCGCTATCCCGACCGCCTGCTTTACAGCTACGAATGCGATCCCAACCGCGGGCTCGACGAAGTCAAGCTGATCCGCAAGCTCAAGCGCGAGAACAACCTGAAGGCGGTTACCGCATTTCCGGCGGGCACTTTCCCGCAGGTCGCGATCAACGATGCGAAGTTCTACCCGATCTATTCGGTCTGCGCGGAGGAAGGCATTCCCTTCTTCTGCACCACCGGCGTCTGCGGGCCCCGCTTCCCCAGCCGCTGCCAGAAGACCGAGCTGATCGAGGAAGTGGTCTATTTCTTCCCCGAACTGACCTTCGTGATGCGCCATGGCGCGGAACCGTGGGAGGAAATGGCGGTCAAGCTGATGGTGAAGTTTCCCAATCTCTATTACTCGACCAGCGCCTTCGCGCCCAAGCACTACCCCAGGGCGATCATCGACTATGCCAACACGCGCGGGGCGGACAAGATCATGTATGCGGGCTATTTCCCGATGGGGCTGAGCCTCGATCGTATCTTCGCCGAGCTCGAGAACGTGCCCTTCAAGGACGAGGTGTGGCCCAAGTTCCTGCGCGGCAATGCGATGAAGGTGCTGGGGCTGGAGGGCTGACCATGGCGGAGATGAGCGACGATCCCGAGGCTTTCCGCAAGGACGTCCGCGCCTGGCTGGAAGCGCATTGCCCCGAAGGCGCGCGCAACATCCCGCACAGCGCCAGCACGTCCTTCTGGGGCGGGCGCAATCCCGAATATCCCAGCGAAGACCGCAAGCTGTGGTTCGAACGCATGGCGGAACGCGGCTGGACCGTGCCGAGCTGGCCCCGGGAATATGGCGGTGGCGGGCTGAGCGGCGCACAGGCCCGGATCCTTGCCGAGGAGATGGACCGGATCAAGGCGGCGATCCCGCTCCAGAGCCTCGGCATCCTGATGCTCGGCCCCGCGCTGATGAAATTCGCCAGTGAGGAACAGAAACGCACCCACTTGCCCAGGATCGCGCGTGGCGAAATCCGCTGGGCGCAGGGCTATTCCGAACCCGGCGCGGGATCGGACCTCGCCAGCCTGCAGACCCGGGCCGAGGACAGGGGCGATCACTTCCTGGTCAACGGCCAGAAGATCTGGACGACCTATGGCCACAAGTGCGACTGGATCTTCACGCTGGTGCGCACCGATCCCGAAGCGTCGAAGCACCAGGGCATCAGCTTCCTGCTGATCGACATGGCGAGCCCGGGCGTCGAGGCCCGTCCCCTCAAGCAATTGAGCGGAAACACCAATTTTTCCGAGACCTTCTTCACCGATGTCCGCGTCCCCAAGGAGAACCTTGTCGGCGATCTCAATCGCGGCTGGGACGTGGCGAAATATCTGCTGACCTTCGAACGCTCGACCATGGGCAACTCAACGATGGGCCGCCTCGACGAGACGCTCGACCAGGCGGCCCTGCGGCTGCTCGGGCGCGACGGGCTCGCGCGCGAACCGCTGCTGCGTCAGGAAGTCGCCGAGGTGCTGGCCGATGGCTGGGTGATGAAGCTCGCCAACCGGCGGCTGATGGACCAGGTCAACGCGAAGCTGCCGGTGCCGTTCGCGCCGTCGGTGCTGAAGGTGCTGGCGACCGAGCTGGAGCTGCGCAAGACCCGCGCGATGATGGCGCTGGGCGGTTTCGACCACCTCGATGAAGGCGGCACGCCCGCCTACAAGTGGCTGGATGCGCCGACCAACTGCATCGCCGGGGGTTCGAACGAAATCCAGCTCAACATCATCTCCAAGCGCGCGCTTGAACTGCCAGAGATCTGACATGGCGCTGATCCTGAACCAGGACGAGACGATGATCGCCGACACGGCGCGCACCCTGTTCGAACGCCATGCGCCGGTCTCGACTTTCCGTGCGCTGCGCGACAGCGGGGAAGAGCTGGCATGGGACCGGGAGCTCTACGCGAGGCTGGCGGAGAGCGGGCTGGTCGC
This sequence comes from uncultured Novosphingobium sp., assembly GCA_964409895.1. GTDB lineage: Bacteria > Pseudomonadota > Alphaproteobacteria > Sphingomonadales > Sphingomonadaceae > Novosphingobium. The sequence goes on along the minus strand of CAYPFE010000018.1, from coordinate 2,073 downwards.
GCCCAATGTCGCCGAAAGCGACGGCGGGCTCGGTCTCGGCGCGACAGCGGCGGGCGTGATTGCCGAACAGGCCGGCCATGTGCTGGCTGCAGTGCCGCTGCTCGCCTCGGCGATCGCGGGCAGCCTGATCGCGGCCGTGGCCAGTGCAGCGCAGAAGGAGCGGCTGATCCCGGCGCTGCTCGCGGGCGAGAGTGTGCTGGCCCTCGCGATTGACGAAGCGCCGCGTCACCGGCCCGATCTGCTCGAATGCAGCGCCCGGCAGGAGGGTGCGGGATGGAGATTGTCAGGCGCCAAGACCGCCGTGATCGACGGCTTCGACGCCGATGGCTATCTGGTGTCCGCCCGCGCGGGCGGTGAGGCCGGCGTGTTCCTCGTACAGCGGGGTGCGGACGGCCTGGACGTCGAACGCTTCGCGTCCGTCGACAGCCGCAATTACGCCCGAATTCGCCTTGCCGATGCGCCGTCGGAGCGGCTGGGCGAGGGCGACGCCTCAGCGGCGCTCGCCGCCACGCTCGACCTTGGCCGCGCGCTCCTTGCCGCGGAGCTGCTCGGCATCTGCGACGAGGCCTTTGCGCGCACGGTCGCCTATCTCAAGCAGCGCGAGCAGTTCGGCAGGCCGATCGGCTCGTTCCAGGCGCTGCAGCACCGGGCGGCGCGGCTCTATGCAAGGCTCGACGTCGCGCGCGCCGCAGTCATTGCCGCGCTGCGCGCGATCGACGATCAGGCGGAGGACGCCACATGGCTTGCCAGCCTCGCGAAATCGGTGATGAGCCGGCTCGCGCGGGAACTGTTGGCCGAAGCGGTGCAGATGCACGGCGGCATCGGCGTGACCGACGCCTATGACATCGGGCTGTTCGTCAAGCGCGGCCAATGCGCGGGGGATCTGCTGGGCGACGACCGGTTTCATACCGAGCGGCTGGCACGGGATTGCTGGGGGTTGTGAGGCACTTGTCCTGGCTCTGATGAAAATTTCACCAAAACTGAAACGGTCACCCTGTGCTTGACACGGGGTTAGGCTCATCCTTGAGACGGGACAAAAAAATCCAAGCCCCGCATCAAGTGCGGGGGCGACGATTCAATTTTAGGTCATCACGCCATGAAGTCGGCGTAGCTCCGCAGCAGCTTGACCGCCTCCTCCGGCAGCACCTTGGGCGGCTTGCCGGTCGCCTGGTAGCAGCCGACGATCACCTCGGCGGTGCGTTCGATGATCTGGACGGTGTCGCAGGCGCGGCGCAGCGAGGAGCCCGTGACGACGATGCCGTGGTTCTCCATCAGCACCACCGATTCGTCCTTCAATGCTTCCGAAACCAGCTCGGCTAGTTCGCCGGTGCCGGGCATGGTGAAGGGGATGCGCTGGATTTCGCCGAAGAAGGCGGCTTCGGACGAAACCGGGAGGAACGGCAGGCCGGTGTTGGCGAGGATCGTCGCATAGGGCGCATGGGCATGGACCACCGCCATTGCCTTGGGCTTCTTGACCAGCGTCTGGGTGTGGAATGGCCATTCCGAGGATGGCTTCGGGGCATCAGGATCGCGCTGTTCGTCCTCCATCGAGATGCGCACCATCAGTTCGGGCCTGAGGTTGCCCTTGAACATGCCGCTCGGCGTGATCCAGCACTCGTCCGGATTGTCCTCACAGCGCACCGAGACATTGCCGCCGGTCGCGGTGATGATGTGGAACTGGTAGAGCTCGTTGACGACATCGATCAGCTCGTGGCGCTGATCCTTGCCGGAATCGTCCTGTGTTTCCATCTGCTTATTGCTCCCTGTTGCCGCCTTCCGTGCATCCCTGACGCCGCGGTGCCTGACGCTGGCATTGGCGTCGCGCTGGAGGTCGGACACGCCCGGCGGCGGCTTGGCGAGCAGCGCCTCGAGCGCTTGAGCCGTGGGTTGTGGCCGGGGCGCGGCCCAGTCGAAGCCTGCGAGCACTTCGGGATTGAGGCATGCGCCCGGGTTGTGGCCTTTCAGCAGCGCTTCGATCGCCGAACAGACGATCGCGCCCTGATGCTGCGCCACCTCGGCGGTGTTGCCGCCGATATGGGGCGTGCTCAGCACCTTGGGATGCCTCACCAGCGG
>CAYPFE010000017.1:0-15328 GCA_964409895.1 uncultured Novosphingobium sp. | reverse complement strand
GCAACACCGCCGCACTGTCGAAATTGCCTGACCGCGTGCGCACCGAAATCGCCGCCACCGTCACATCGCGGCTGGGACGCATCGGCACGCCCGACGACATCGGCCGCGCAGTCCTGTTCTGCGCGTCGGACATGTCGGCCTTCATGACCGGCAGCACGCTGCTGGTCGACGCGGCGGAGGTCTGCTGAGGAGGATCACGCGACTTGGCCGAGGACCTGCTCGCTACCCTGGAGGCCGAACGCCGGATCAGGCGGCTGATTGCCCGCTACGGCGAAGCCGTCGCACTCAAGGACGCGGAGCTGGCGCGCGATCTTTTCGCCGAGGACGCCGAAGTCACGATCGCCGACAAGCCGGTGCGCGTCGGGCGCGAGGCGATTGTCGCCGGTTTCGCCAACGCGCTCTCGGCGTTCCGCTGGCTCCACCAGAAAAGCGACAGCGGTCTGATCGATGTCGCAGGCGAAGCCGCCAATGCCCGCTACCAGGTGGTCGAATTCAACGAGAGCCTGGCAGACGGCGTGGTCGCGATGATCACCGGCACCTATGACGACAGCTATGTCCAGCGCGGCGGCACGTGGTATTTCCACCGCAGGCGCTTCACCTTGCGCGCCCATGCGGTGATCGGGAAAGCGCAGAACAGATGACAGACGGGAGAGAATGACATGGCAAGGATACCCTATCCGGACGAATCGAAATTGCCGGCCGCGCTGCGTGGGCAAGCCTGGGCGGACGCTCCCAATGTCACGCGGATGCTGGCCGGCGCTTCCGAAGCGGTCTACACGGGTTTCGGCGCCTTCGGCAGCGCGCTCATCAATGGTTCGGACCTGCCCGGCAAGCTGCGCGAGATCGCGATCCTGCGCTCGGGCTATGTCTGCAATTCGAAATACGAGACGTGGCAGCATGAAGCACTCGGCCGCTATGTCGGCCTCACGGACACGCAGATCGACGCCGTGCGCGAGGGCAACCTGGATTCGCCTGCGCTGGACGAGGAAGAGCGCGCCGTGCTCGCCTTCGCCGACGACGTTATCCAGAACGTGCGCGCCAGCGACGAGACGCTTGCCGGCGTGCGCAAGTTCCTGACCGACGCGCAGGTGATCGACCTGATCCTGGTGACAGGCGCCTATCTGATGGTCTCGCGCTTTCTCGAGACCACCGGCGTCGAGTTCGATGAGAACCCGATAGACTGGGACGAGTTCTCCAAATCCTAGACGGGCAGGGATTGACGGTCAGGCTCGCGCCGGCCGCCCATGCCACACGTTCGAGGCCACTTGCCTGAAGATCACCGGTTGCATTTGCATGCCTGCGCCGCGGGACTGCCGGCGCATTGGTTCCACCCGGGGGGCAACGAGAGAGGAAACAGCCATGAAGAGATACACCTTCACCGCCTTCGCCGCCGGACTGCTCGCCACAGCAACCGCAGCGGGCGCGGATCAGTCGCGCTGGGTCGTGGCTGGGGTCAAACTGGGTGACAATTACGAAAAGCTTTTCGAAACATTCGACAAGTCCAAGGCGATGATCGAAACCCGCGGCTTTGTGCAGCAGTATGGCATAGTTACCACCCGGCAGATCTGGTTCTACCAGCAGGGTGCAAAGGATGCGCCGGTCGACGTGATCGAGAAATACGAATTCCAGATCCGCGACGGCCAAGTCTATGTCGAAGGCGAGGCAGATGGTGAAGGCAGGATCACCGAAATCCTGTTTCGCCAAAGATCAGAGGGCAGCGCCGAAGCGCGCCTCAAGATGCTGACCGACCGCTATGGCCCTGCCCGCAAGGAGAGCGCCGGCACCTACACATGGGGTTGTGAGACGTCCCTCGGCCCCTGCCTGGAAGGCGAACCCATGGCCCATATGCTCGAAGTACGCATCCGGCACTCCCAGGCAATGATGGACTGGCAAAGCAAGTTCCGCACCAAGGTGTCGGCCGCCAAGGGCGAAAGCTCCGAAAGCAAGTTCTAAAGTCTGTCCGCTTGAAGCGGACAGACTCTTAGCCCTGGGTGGCTGCCGCCTGTAGCTAAGCGCCTCGGCGACATGGATGCGCCCGACGTTCTCGACACCGGCAAGGTCGGCGATCGTGCGCGAAACCCTGAGCATCCGGGTGTAGCCGCGCGCCGAGAGCCGCATTGCATCGGCGGCCTGCATGAGGAGCTTGCGGCCGGGTTCGTCGCTCGTCGCGAAGGTGTCCAGCGCCTCGCCGTCGAGCTCGGCATTGGTGCGCGCGCCGGTCTGTTCGCTGCGGGAGGACTGGATCGCCCTGGCGCGGGCCACGCGCGCCGCCACGTCGCGCGAGCCTTCGGCAGGCGGCGGCAAGGCGAGGTCAGAGGCCGAAACCGGGTCGACCTCGACATGCAGGTCGATGCGGTCGAGCAGCGGGCCGGATACGCGCGACTGGTAATCGGCGGCGCATCTCGGCGCGCGGGAACATCCAAGCGCCGGATCGCCGAGATGGCCGCAACGGCATGGGTTCATCGCCGCGATCAGCTGGACGCGGGCAGGGAAGGTGACATGGGCATTGGCGCGCGCGACGGTGACTTCGCCGGTCTCCAGCGGCTGGCGCAGCGAATCGAGCACTGGGCGCTGGAATTCGGGCAACTCGTCGAGGAACAGCACGCCGAGATGCGCCATGCTGACCTCTCCCGGCCTGACCTTGAGCCCGCCGCCGGTGAGTGCCGCGATCGAGGCCGAATGATGCGGCGCACGATAGGGCCGGGCGCGGCTGATCCTTCCGCCTTCGAGCGCTCCGGCAACGCTTGCCACCATCGAAACCTCAAGCGCCTCACCCGGTGTCAGGTCGGGCAGGATGCCGGGCAGGCAGCTCGCCAATAGCGACTTGCCGGCCCCTGGCGGCCCAATCATCAGCAAGTTGGCGCGGCCCTGATCTCCGCCTATCATGGGGTCTTGAGTTCCGCACAGGAGCAGGTTGTGCCCGCCAGCGGCAGCGATCTCCAGCGCGCGCTTGTCGGTTTCCTGGCCCTTGACCTGTTTGAGGTCCGGCCCGTGTGGCTTCGCTTCCGCTTCGCCCTGTTCGGGCGGCGGCAGCACCTGCACGCCCTTGAGGTGATTGAGCAGGCTGACGAGGTTAGGGGCGGCGAGCACCGATATACCGCTGGCCCAGCGCGCCTCGCTGCCTTGTGCCGCGGGGCAGATCAGGCCCTTGTCCTCCGCACTGGCATGCAGCGCTGCAAGCAGCACGCCGGGCGAGGCAATGATCCGCCCGTCGAGCGCCAGTTCACCCACCGCGATATAGTCGGCAAGCTGTTCGGCATCGCAGACATCCATCGCCGCCAGCAGCGCAAGCGCGATCGGCAGGTCGTAATGCGAGCCCTCTTTCGGAAGGTCAGCGGGCGAGAGATTGATGGTGATGCGCTTGGGCGGCAGCGCCAGGCCCATCGCGGTGAGTGCCGCCTGAACGCGCTGGCGGCTTTCGCCCACCGCCTTGTCCGGAAGCCCGACGAGGTGGAAGCCCGGCATCTCCGGCGCGATCTGGCACTGCACTTCGACCGCGCGCGCCTCGAGCCCCAGATAGGCGACGGTCGATACCAGCGCGACCAAGCGTGTTCCCCTGTCGAATTACAGAGAACTGATGCCGCAGGAAAAAGCGGGAGTCGAGAGGACTTTGGCGCAATCGCCCCCGAAACGGATCAGGCGCTTACGCTTTCCTTCGCCTCGTCCTCCCACCAGCCGTGGCAATCGGGGCCCTTGATCGTGGTGCGGTGGATTTCGCGTTCCTGTTCGGGATTGCTGCCGGTGGCGTGGTGGAGGACGCGGGTGTTGTCCCAGATCACCATGTCGTCGATTTCCCACTTGTGGGAATAGACCTTCATCACGCGCTCGCCCTCGTTCCAGATCTCCTCCATCAGGGCGAAGGCCGCATCGCTGCGGTCGCCTTCGATACCGCGGACGCCGTAAGGGCACATGTGGAAGATCTTCTCGCCGCTAGGCCTTGTCCACACTGCCGGATGGACCGAGCAGCGGGAGTTCACGTTCGACTCGCTCAGCGAGCTGTCGTGATGCCTGACGAGCTTGAAGCCGTCCGGCAGGCCGAAGCGCTGCATGTCGTAGCGCAGGTCGAGATTGTAGAGCACGTTGAGGTTTTCCGCCTTGGCGCGGATCGCAGGGTCCATGTCGTTGTAGATCTGGATGCCGTCGGCAAAGGCGGTGTCGCCGCCGTCGGTCGCGAGCTTGATCGTGCGCAGCACGGCTGCGTACATCATCTCGTCGTTATAGGCATGGTCGAAATGCCAGGGCTGCCAGGTGACGAGCGGTTTACCCTTGATTTCCACGATGCCCGAGCCCGGCCCGGTGGCGATGACGATCACGCCTTTCAGCTTTTCGCGGTCGGCGCGCTCGACTTCGTAGACCGGGTGGTCCTTCAGAGGTCCGAACACTTCGCTAAGCTTGACCTGCATCGCCGGCGTCTGCTCGACATGCTTGGAAACGATCACACCGCGGTCATGGAGCAATTCCCTCAGTTTTGCGCGGGTGGCCTCGTCATCGAGCACCTCGCTGGTGATGCCGGTTACCTTCGCTCCGAACGCCACGCCCGGATCGAGCGGCTGAATATCGATTGTCGCCATGTCGTCCTTCTCCTCTGCAGGAGAAGCGATTGCATCGGGCGGGCCCGCAATCGTTGATGCAGGTCAAACCCCGATCATTGCACCACCACGCGGATATCCCTGAAATTCTCCAGCAAGGTCTGGTTGGCCGGATCGAGGAGGCCGTCGCGCTGGCCGCTCACGCTCAGCCGGACGACATAGATGCCGGGATCGCTAAAGGTGACAGTGCGGGCAAGGTCGATCAGCGGCTGCGGTTTATCCAGAGTCGTCACAGCCTCTGCGGCATCGGTGAAGGCCCAGCCGTATTTCTCGACGCCTCCTGTCTCCTGGGGCTTTTCCAGCACGGTGGCGCCCTCGTCCTCATTGGCGATGGTCCAGCCATATTTGACGATCAGGCCTGTTTCGGGCGGCATCTCCAGCCTGGCGGTGAGTTCGATGGGTTCACCGGTGCCGACAACCGCACGATCCTTGCCATCGGCCGCAAGCTGGATCACCGGTTGCAGCCCACCACGTTCGGCGGCGCTATTCACCATGATCACCTGCCCGCCCTGCACCGTGTACCGAGTCGATGGCGGCGGCGCGATGCCCTGTTCCGCCCAGGCCATCATGTCCTGCATCGATTGCTGGAATATGCCGGGCTGGCCCGCGCCTTCGGCATGGCTGCCGTTGTCGTGGAGGTAGAAGCGCATCATGTCTTCGGCTTTTTCGGGCCCAAGCGCCTTTTCGACGCGTTCAGCGTAGCCCGCGTTGAAGATCGGCCATGACAGCTGGTCCGCCATGCCTTCCAGGATCATGATCCTGGTCCTGATGTCGCCGGTTTCGACGCGGCCGCCCATGGTGCGGTAATTCGAATGGTAGAGCGCGCCGAGGTCCGGCCGCTGCGGATATTTGGGCGAGCCGTCGGCGTTGCGGTACTGGTCGTGGCTCTTTACGCCATCGACGATCGAGTGGCGCGGATAATAATACATCGACAGGATGAAGCGGTTGTTGATCCGCAGCTTGTCACCCACCTTGAGGGCATCGAGCAGCAGCTGGCTGTTCACGATCGGCAGCGGCGGGCCCATCATCTGCGGCAGCATACCGGTCAGCGACAGCGTGCCCGCATCGGCATCTAGCGTTCCGACCAGGCTATAGCGGCGCTTGTTTTCGGTCGGCGGTCCGGAGGCGCGCTGCGGATCGATCAGCCGCGTCTCGCCATCATCCGAATAGACCCAGTATTCGAGGTAATTGTCGCCTGTGGTTCCCATCGCGGGCACCGTTGCCGGATCGAACCGGATTGCGGTTGGTGCGCCGTTTTCGTCACGCTCGATGCCGGTGATCGTTGCCCAGCCGTCGACAAGGGCAGCCTTGAGATAGTCCGGCGGATTGGTGCCCGCATAGCCGGGTTTCGACCAGAAATCGTCCTCGTAGGCGGGATCGCCCAGACGGATATCGACCGGATCGATCAGCGGCGTCAGCCGGCTGAAATGCCTGCCGATGATCGCCAGCGGAAATCCGGCAGCAAGGAACTCGTCGAGGACTGCTTTTTCCTCATCGTTGAGCCCCGCATAGATGTCGCCCGTGCCGCCCGGAACGGCAGCCGCGGCGATGGCGTCGCGCTTCGCCTGCGGGATCGCCATGGTGTAATGGGCCTGCCAGTAGAAGGAATGATACTGCGCGTCGACGCTGGTGCCGGTGCATTGCGGCTGGATGCCGTCCCAGACGCCTACGGTGTTCTCGGCTGCGGCCATCGCCACCGACCCGCCGCCGCTGCAGCCCCAGAAGTAGCTGTAGATGCGGTCCTTGTTGCCATAGAGCCGGTTGGCATAGGCCTTGGCGACCTTGGTCGCGGCGGCCTGGTGGCGGAAGGTGGCGACCGCGTTGGGAATGCTATTGCTCAGCCAGTTTACCGAAAAGGCGCCATTGGTGAACGCCATGCGGTTGTCGACCACGCCGCCGCCCGTGGGGTGCTGCTTCTCGAATGAGCGGTTGCGCCAGAATTCTTTCGCCGGAAAGCGCAACACGTAATCCTGCCGGAACGTCGTCGGGCTCTGGCGCACGCCTTCGGGCAGCGTGTCCAGCGTGTTGGTGGCGGGGAAGTGGCCGGTGACTTCGGTGTAGGGGATGAGCGGCCCGCCCGGCACCTGGAAGGTCAGCTCCTCGGTCTTGTCGATGACGAAGCTGTCCTCATTGTAGACAGGATCGGCGCAGGTGCCGTCGATCAGCAATTGCGGCTCTATACCCACGTCGATGTGGAGCTGGGTGGAGGGAGCGAACTGGCAGGTTTCCGCTGCAGCGGGAGATGATGCAAGCGCGCCGACAAGCGCAACACTGCTTGCGGCGAGGGCCAAGTGCAACCGTCGGCCTGTCCTGGTCGCACGCGCGCATCCGGACAAAAGCTCGGCATATTCGATATCAAACCCGGCCATCACATGATCCTCAAAAAGCCATTTTCCTACACTGGTCTTGCTGCGCTAACCTTGAGAGCATGATCTGGCCAGACAGCATTTTTTCCGGCCTCGCACCGCTCACAAGGTGACACTTTTGGTGCAAGTTGACACATTTCCTCATGGACAGTGTCAACCTGTCAACTTCGCACCGCGATCATGCACGCGCGCCGTGCGAATCACTGCGGCGACAGACGCTTTCTCAGGCCGTCTCGGACTCCCTCGCCGGCTCGTCTTCCCAGCGACCGTACCCGTAATCGCCCTTGATGGTGGTGCGGTGGACGAGGCGTTCGTTGTCGGGATTGCAGCCGGTCGCTTCGTGGAGCACGCGGTGGTTGTCCCAGATCACCATGTCGCCGTCTTCCCACTTGTGGACATATGGCTTGTTGACCCGCATCGCCTCGTCCCAGATTTCCTGGCAGAGTTCGAAGGCCGCATCGCTGCGGTCACCGAGGATGCCGCGGCAGCCATAGGGCGTCATGTGGAACACCTTTTCGCCGGTCTCCCGGGTCCAGACCGCCGGATGGACCGCGCAGCGGCCGTTCTCGTTCTGCGCGCTCATCGAGTTCTCGTGCTCCTTGATGACGCGGAAGCCCTTGGGCAGGCCGAAGCGCTGCTTGCCGTAGCGAAGGTCGAGATTCAGCAGCAGGCTGATGCCCTCGGCTTTTTCGCGAATCGCCGGGTCCATGTCGCCGTAGATCTGGATGCCGTCGGCAAAGGCGGTGTCACCTCCGTCGGTGGCGGTGATGATCGAGCGCAGCACGCCCGCGTAATTGAGCTCATTGTTGTAGGCATGGTCGAAATGCCAGGGCTGCCAGGTGACGAGCGGCTTGCCGTCGATCTCGACGATGCAGGCGCCCGGGTTGTTCGAAATGGCGATGACGCCCAGCAGCTTCTCGGCATCGGCCCGGTCGACGGTGGGAACCGGATGGTCCTTCAGCGGTCCGAACACGGTGCTGATCGCGACCTGCATTTCCGGTGTCTGCTCAACATTCCGGAAGACGATCACGCCGCACTTTCGAAACAGGCCCTGCAGCTCCTCGCGCACGGTATCGTCCGTGAGCAGATCGCGGGTTACGCCGGTGACCTGCGCTCCAAAAGTCAGATTTTCATCAAGCGGCTGAATATCGATGGATGCCATGTCATCCTCCATGAGCGCCGGCCGATGCCCTGTCGGCATTACTGGCCAGGCGCATGCTTCTCCGTTCACGCCTATATCTGTTCGCGCATGGTTTTCACAAGCCCCGCAGCATGTCCCGGACGGCAACCCGAACTTAACCAAGGCCGGCATCCCGGCGCTAACCCAATGCGGTACCGGTCCGGTAAAATGCCTGGGATTATGTCGTCGGCATGCGCTCGCTTGCCGCACTCCTCATCGGGCTGTTTGCCCTCGCCGCCAACCCCCTGTCGGCACAGGAGATCTTTTACGAAGAGATCACCTATGAGGTGGTCGAGATGGATGGCGCCCATCCGGCCGGCGGCAGCGAGCGCTATGTGGAGACTCGGCCAGCGCCGCTCCCGGCGGGCATCGCATCCTACGGACCTTTCCGTGTGCTCGATGGCTCGCGGGCGGCGCTGGTCGACGTCACCGACGGACGGTCTTTCACCGCATTCAGCAGGATGCTGCGCGACCATCCCGGTATCGCGGTGCTCGAGATGATCGACTGCCCCGGCACCGAGGACGATCTCGCCAACCTGCAGATCGGCCGGCTGATCCGCGAGCGCGGGATCGTCACCCACGTGCCCGCCGGCGGATCGGTGCGCTCGGGCGCAGTCGAGCTGTTCCTTGCCGGCGCGCGGCGGATCGCCGAACCGGGTTCCGAATTCGCGGTCCACGCCTGGGCCGACTTCGAGGGACGTCAGGCGACCGATTATGCCTTGAACGCGCCTGAGAACGCACGTTATCTGACCTATTACCGCCAGATGGGCATGAGCGCTGAGGAGGCCACGGCCTTTTATGCCATGACCAATTCGGTGCCGTTCGAGGAAGCGCGCTGGCTCGATGCCGTCGAAATGGGCCGCTGGGTGCGGCTGGACAGCTGAACGCTTGACTAGCGCCAAGCTCTCGACTACCGGCGCTGGCCTGACTGGCAGCCCCCAGTGCGGGCTGCGCCAAGATTTTCGAGGTTAGCAATGAAGCGCACATTCCAGCCGAGCCGCCTTGTCCGCAAGCGCCGTCACGGCTTCCGCGCCCGCAAGGCGACAGTCGGCGGCCGCAATGTGCTGCGCGCGCGCCGTGCCCGCGGTCGCAAGAAACTGTCGGCCTGAGGCCGGCTGACGAGTCTCCGGACTCCGCATTACTGCAGAACCGTGCTACCTCGCTTCGCCCGATCGAAGCGAAGGGAGAACGGTCGATGGCTGATACCACGCGCAGCCGCCCCAGCAATTTCTCGCATGTCGCCATCGGCGTATCCGACATGGACGCCTCGCTCGCCTTCTACCGCGACACCATCGGCCTTCACGTTTCCAAGGACGTGATCGAGGACTTTCGCGACATCCCCGGTTTCTCGACCTATCGCCGCGGCGTCTACCTGCGCTGGGCCGAGGGCGACGGCGAAGCCTTCCTGGTGCTCGACCAGACGCTCTCCGATCATGGCGACCGCGGCAGGCCGAAGGAGCTGTTCACCATCGGAGTGCATCATTTCGGCTTCTGGGTCGACGACACCGACGGCATCGCCGAGCGCGCGCGCAAGGCCGGCTACCCGGTCGTGATCGAGCCCAGCACCGGCGACAGCAAGGACTATGGCGAGGAAGCCGGGCGCCCGATCCGCACGGCTTTCATACAGGATCCGGACGGCAATATCGTTCAGCTGGACCAGCGCATGGATTGAATTGCGGGCATCCCACCCGATATTCGTGCCTCGCCATGCCACCCGAACTCCGCACCCTCACCCGCCGCAGCGATTTCCTTGCCGCCAACCGGGGCCTGCGCGTCGCCCGGCCGGGTTTCGTGCTGCTGACGCATGGCAATGGCGGGCACGGCAAGCGCTTCGGCATCACCGTGACCAAGAAGATCGGGAATGCGGTCGTCAGAAACCGCATGAAGCGGCGATTCCGCGAATTGCTGCGCGAACTGCTGCCCGAACAGGGACTGGCCGACACCGATCATGTGCTGATCGGGCGCGACGGCGGGATCGAGCGGGACTTCGGCAAGCTGCGCGAGGAACTCTCCGCCGCACTCGAGCGCGCGCGGGAAGGCAAGGGCGACCCGCCGCGCCGCCGCAGGCCAAAGCCTTGAAGCGCGCCCTCATCCTTCTCGCCCGCTTCTGGCAGCTTGGTCCGTCGCGCATCCTGCCGCCAACCTGCCGCTACATGCCGTCCTGCTCACAATACGCGATCGAGGCGCTGGAGCGGCACGGTGCGATTAAGGGTGGCTGGCTGGCGGTGAAGCGGCTAATGCGCTGCCACCCATGGGGGGGACACGGCCACGATCCCGTGCCCGACTAGCTCGCGCTCCCCGACAAGTTGAGAATGTACAGGACGCCTTCGTGGACAATCAGCGCAATATCATCCTCGCGGTTCTGCTGACGGCAGTCGTGCTTTTCGGCTGGGATGCCGCCCTGCGGTATTTCTATCCGCAGCCGGACACGCCACAGCAGGCCGAAGCGGTCGCCGCCAAGGAGGAATCGGCGAAAGCAGTGCAGGCCAAGCCCACGCGCGAAGGCGGACTTACTTCGGAGCAGGATATCGCTGCCGAAAAACGCGGTCTGAAGGAAGCGTTGGGCAGTGCCGCTCGCGTCCCGATTGAATCGCCCGGCCTTGCCGGATCGATCAACCTGACAGGTGCGCTGGTCGACGACCTGACGATCAAGCGTCATCGCGAGACCATCGCCAAGGACAGCGGCCCGGTGAGGATGTTCTCGCCTGCCGGCACCCCGGCACAGCACTTTGCCCAGCTCGGCTGGGTCGGCAGCGGCTTTGCGCTACCCACCGGCGATACCGTCTGGACCGCACCAAAGGACGCAAAGCTGACGCCGGACAGTCCGGTCACCCTGACATGGGCCAACGAGACGGGGCAAAGCTTCGCGATCACTTTCGAGATCGACGATGACTACATGATCACCGCCAAGCAGACGATCGCCAATCGCGGCGAGGCGCCGGTCGTGGTCCAGCCCTTTGGCCTGATCAACCGCACCAGCAAGACCGCGAGCGTGGCGATCTGGAACCTGCATTCTGGCCCGATCGGCTCCTTCGGCGGTGCCGTCTCCTTCGGACCGGATTACGAGGACATCGAGGACGAGAGCGTCGTCAAGATGGAGGGCCGCTCGGATTACACGGGCTTTACCGATGTCTACTGGATGTCTGCCCTGGCGCCGGTCGGCGCGCGCGCGGAAGGCGCATTCCGCTCGCTCGGCGGCAAGCTGTTCCGTGCGGACCTGCTCTACGATCAGGTCACCATCGCCCCGGGCAGGCAGTTGAGCCGCACCACCCAACTGTTCGCGGGCGCCAAGGAGCACGACGTGCTCGACCGCTACGAGGACGGCGGAATTCCGCGTTTCGGCAAGGCGATCGACTGGGGCTGGTTCGAGATCATCGAGAAGCCGATCCTGTGGCTGCTCGACAAGCTGTTCACGCTGGTCGGCAATTTCGGCGTCGCGATCATGCTGCTGACCGTGATCGTGCGCGGCATCATGTTCCCGATCGCCCAGCGGCAATTCGCTTCCATGGCTTCTATGCGCGCGGTCCAGCCGAAGATGAAGGCGATCCAGGAGCGCTACAAGGACGACAAGCAGAAGCAGCAGCAGGAGATCATGGCGCTCTACAAGAAGGAAGGCGTCAACCCGCTGGCGGGCTGCCTGCCGATCTTCCTGCAGATCCCGATATTCTTCGCGCTCTACAAGGTGCTGATCCTGGCGGTCGAGATGCGCCACCAGCCGTTCATCCTGTGGATCAAGGACCTGTCGGCACCCGATCCGCTGCATATCCTCAACCTGTTCGGCCTGCTGCCTTTCACGCCGCCAAGTTTCCTGGGCATCGGCATTCTCGCGGTGCTGCTCGGCTTCACCATGTGGCTGCAGTTCAAGCTCAACCCCGCGCAGATGGACCCGGTGCAGCAGCAGGTGTTCATGATCATGCCGTGGTTCATGATGTTCATCATGGCCCCGTTTGCCGCTGGCCTGCTGCTCTACTGGGTGACATCGAACGTGCTGACGATCGGCCAGCAATGGTATCTCTATTCGCAGCACCCCCAGTTGAAGGCGCAGGCGGAAAAGGACGCAGCAGACAAGCAGCGGGCGGCGGAGAGGGAAAAACCGTCCAAGGGCAAGACGTGAGCGCAGGGGACGCCGGCCTCGTCGAGCGCGCCGGAAAGCTCTTCTCGGGGCCGGTCACCTTCCTCAAGAGCGCGCCGGCGCTGAAATTCCTGCCTGATGCCGACGTACCGGAAATCGCATTCTGCGGGCGTTCCAATGTCGGCAAGAGCTCGCTGCTGAACGCGCTCACCGGCCGCAAGGCGATTGCCCGCACCTCGGTGACACCGGGCCGCACGCAGGAGCTCAACTTCTTCGATGTCGGTGAACCGCTGCTGTTCCGGCTGGTCGACATGCCGGGTTACGGCTTCGCCAAGGCGCCGCCGAAAGTGGTCGAGAACTGGCGGCGGCTGGTGCGCGATTTCCTGCGGGGGCGCGTCACTTTGAAGCGCAACTTGCTGCTGGTTGACGCGCGGCATGGTTTGAAGCCGGTCGATCTCGAGATGATGGCCATGCTCGACGAGGCCGCAGTGGGCTATCGCATCGTGCTGACCAAGGCGGACAAGGTGAAGGAAACCGCGCTGGCCGAGGTGCTCAGCCGGACCCAGGCGGAAGCGAGAAAACACCCGGCGGCGTTTCCGCAAGTTCACCTCACCAGCTCGCAGACGAAACAAGGCATCGACGAATTGCGCGCCGCCGTGCTGGCGGATGCGGAGACCTGAACGGGTCCAATCCTAGATGCCGCGCGCGGTCCTAGCGAATTCGATGGCCTGCACGCCCTCCGGACCGCCCTTCAATTCAGGATAATCGGCACCGCGCTGGACGATGAGCACATCGTCGCGCACCAGCGTGCGGCCCAGCACCTCAAGCGAACCATCGAGCACGAGGAAGCCGGTGGCGTCGCCGGGAATGCGCGAAGGCCGGACCTCGCCCGCTGCCAGCCGCATGTCGCGTACGATGCCCCGGTCGGGATCGCCCGCCTCGCCGAGGTCCTGGCTCCAGCCCGGTTCCAGCCTGCCCTTGTGCATGCCCGAGGTGCCTTCGAGAGGCAGCATGGTGCGGCCCTCGTTGCGCAGGTTGACACCTTCGCGCGGCTTGAAGCGGTGGTGCGGGTGCCCGATCATAGTCGGATGGTCCTGGTATTCGGGGCTGTAGCCGCCGGGCGACAGCGAAAGATCGCCGAAGATTTCGAGCACCCTCGCACCCATCGGACCCGGCACCAGCGGTCCGTATTCGACCGAGGGCTCGGATATGAAGACATCGCCCGGCTCCATGTACCAGTCGCCGATCAGGCACTTGCCCTCGATCACCGCGACGACGGTCCAGCAATCGTGCCAGTGCATCGGGAAGAACTGCTGGGGCGGCAGGCGGATGTCCGGGACGGTCATGACGAAGTCGTCGTCGTCCGCACCAAAGGTAAAGCCCTCGCTCCAGGTCTGGCCGCCGGGCTTGTCGTCATAGCATTCGCGGTTGGGGCCGGCCATGCCGCCCGGATAGAGCCGCCGGAAGGTGACGCCGGGCGCGATTTCCTCCTCGTGGAAGTTCTCGCTCGGCACCATCGAGCGTTCGGTGACGTCCATGATGTTCATCGCATCCATCTCCTCATGCATCTGCCATCTTGCATTCCGGGCAGATCGCTGGATGATGCAAGCCGCAACTCAAGGCGCCGTCAAGTGCGCAAGGAGGGGAGCAGGATGGATTTCGCGGCCAAATACGGTCCATGGGCGATCATTGCCGGTGCCTCGGAAGGCATCGGGCGCAGCTTTGCGCTAAGCCTGGCCTCGCGCGGCGTCTCCACCATCCTGATCGCGCTCGACGGGCCACTGGAAGAGGTGGCCGATGAAGTGCGTGCCCGAGGGGCCGACGCGGTAACCGCGCGAATCGACCTTGCCGCGCCGGATGCCTTCGAACGCATCCGCGATGCGGCTGGGGACCGCGAGGTCGGGCTTTACATATCGAACGCCGGCGGCGACGCCAACGCCTCGCGCTATCTCGACATCGACGCCGAGGCCTGGCTGCGGCTCGCGCGCGTCAACATCATGACGACGATGGCGGCCTGCCATCACTTCGGGGGACTGATGCGCGCGCGCAAGCGCGGCGGCATACTGATCGTCAATTCGGGCGGCTGCTATGGCGGCGGCAGCTTCCTTGTCACCTATAATGCTTCCAAGGCCTTCCTGCTCAACTTTGCAGAAGGGCTGTGGGCGGAACTGAGGCCTCATGGCGTCGACGTGCTGACGGTTGCGCTCAATGTCACCGATACGCCCAACCTAAGGCGCATACTCGCCAAGACCGGTGCCGAAGTGCCGGATGATGCAGCCTCGCCCGAAGAGGTTGCCGAGGTTGCGCTCAAGCAGCTGCCGGACGGGCCGGTGCAGAACTGGGGCCTTGCCGAGAGCGACGCGAGCTTCGGCGCATCGGCCGCGGATCGCCGCGCCCGGGTGCTGGCGATGGACGCAGGCTCCAGCCGGATTTACGGCGAACTGGCCGACGAGAATTGAACAGGAGAACAGACCATGGCTGACCTGGTGCATGAAGGCGAAGTGCTCGCGCAGGATTTCACGGAGATCGAGGCCAGCGATTTCGGCCTGGCCGACGTGTCCTTCGTCGACCAGCATTTCATCGACCCCAAGGGGCGCACGGTCAGGGTGCGCAGCTTCTACCGCCTCAACCCAGGCGACATCCACGAACGCAACAAGCGCGTCCGTGGGGGCAGCGCCGACGTTTCGGAACAGGACCTGAGCGACCGCGCCACCAAGGAGGCCCAGGACGGCCGGCACCGGCACTTCTGGGAAAAGATCCTGATCGACCTCGAATTCCCGCTGCCCGATTCCGGCGAGGATCCGATCGAGCCGATCGGCGGCTATGTCCGCTATCATTCCGAAGGCCAGTGGTACGGCCCGTTCAACGTCTATCGCAAGCGCGTCGGCCCCGACGACCGGGTGATCGTCCATTGCCACCTGCACACCGAGGGGTCCGCCTACCGCCCGCTGCAGACGATCTCCTCGATGAAGGAACACATGGCCAAACTGATGCAGGAGCGCAACGATCCCTGGGGGCCAGACTGGTACTATGGCTTCGACGGGCAGAGGGTCATCGACGAGAACCCGGCGCAGGCCGCGACCTGGGAAGCCTGGCAGCAGAAGCGCATCGCCTTCAACGA
>CAYPFE010000016.1:0-15520 GCA_964409895.1 uncultured Novosphingobium sp. | reverse complement strand
CCTCAACGTCTCGGTCGATCAATGCGAGCGCGGCACCCTGTGCGGCGAAGCTCGCCGCCGCCGCCTTGCCGAGGCCGCTCGCCGCGCCGGTGATGAGGATGCGCCGTTCGGCCAGGCGCTGTGTCGAATGGTCAGGCATGCGCCCCTCCGTGCTGGTGGATCGCCGGTTCAGGCGACCCGTTGCTCGATGTAATCTCCCCAGACCGGCTCCGCCATCGAGGCCTTGAGCTCGGTGATGGAGACCGGGTTGTAGGCCGGTGTGCCGGTCTTATCGAGATACCAGCTGTTGCATCCGCCGGTTGCCCAGACCGTCTGTCGGGCAATGTCGCGCACGCCGTCGAGCCAGCGACGCGTTGCATCCTCCTTGGGCGCCAGTTGAACAGCCTTGTCAGCGATATGGCTTAGCAGTTGCATGACATAGCCGACCTGCACCTCGATGATGCCGACGACAGACGCGCTACCGCCCGGCGAATAGGGGCCGTTCAGCATGAAGAAGTTAGGCATGTGCGGGATGGCGACGGTGCGGTAATTGAGCGGCAGGTCTTCCCAGACATCCTCGAGGCTGATGCCGCCTTCGCCGGTCAGCCGAATCGGCCGCAGGAAGGCATGGGCCTTGAAGCCGGTGGCGTAAACGAGGAGGTCGACCTCGTGCAGCTCGCCGTCCTTGGTGACGACGCCGCGCTCCTCGATATGGTCGATGCCGCCGGTGACGAGCTCGACACCGGGTTTCTGTATTGCGTCGTAGAAGGTTCCGGAGATTACCAGCCGCTTGCACCCGACTTCGTAATCCGGCGTCAGCTTCGCCCGCAGCTCGGGATCGCGTACCGAGGCGAGCCCGTCGCGGCATAGCTTCTCCGTCACCGCGCGCACGCTGGCGTCGAGCGCCGCCCTGCCGGCGCGCTCGTCGATCTCCGCTTCGAGCTTGCGGTACTGGCGCTTGGCCGCGCCAGGTAGGAGGTGATATTTGAGCCGTTTCTTCAGGGGGACAGGCGCATCGGGTAGCGGAAACACCCATTGCGGCGTGCGCTGGAACAGCGTAAGCGCCGGGACCTTGCCTGCCAGTTCGGCGGTGATCTGGACCCCGGTCGATCCGCCGCCGATGATGCCGATGCGCTTGTCATCCAGATTGATGGAATGGTCCCACCGTGCTGAATGGAAGCTCGGTCCGGCGAAGTTCGCCGCGCCCGCAATTTCAGGCAGGTTCGGCTGGTGCAATCGGCCGACGCCCGTGATGACGACATCGGCGTGATAGGTCCCGCCATCCTTGGTAGTCACGGTCCAGCCGTTGCTGGCGTACTCGCATGTCGCGACTTCCTTGCCATATTCGATATGGGGCAAAACGCCGTTCCGCTTCGCCTGATCACGGTAGTACTGCCAAATCTCAGGAGCCTTGGCATAGCGTGAACGCCACGCCGGGTTGGGCGCGAAGGAATAGACGTAGAGATGCGCCGGAACGTCGCAGGCAGCGCCGGGATACTGGTTGTCGCGCCAGGTGCCTCCCAGCGTTTCGGCCTTCTCGAGAATGGTGAAATCCGTCCGGCCGCGCTGGCGCAGCTTGATGCCCATGAGGATGCCGGCAATGCCTGCGCCGATGATGAGGACGCGGGGCGACTTCCCTGACTGCAATGTTGCCATCTGCTCCCTCCATTCCCGCCTGCGGATCCGAAGCGGCAAGCGCCTGTCTTGTCAATTCCCCGTTGGACACGGGCGCCGGGTTCGGGTTAGCTCTGCGCCGCGAGGAATCGAGGCGGGGCACAAGTCGCCTGCCGTTTCCCGGGAGAGGAACATGGGCGGTATCGAACAGCGGGCAGGGCTTGCAGGCAGACATGCGGCGGTCATCGGCGGTGCCTACGACGTCGGTCGGGCGATCACGCTGGCGCTTGCCGATTGCGGCGTCGAACTGGCGGTGTGCGACGACGATTGTGAATCACTGGCGCACACCGCGACGGAGGCCGAAGGCTTCGGTGTTTCGGTGTTCAGCCAGTGTTTCGACGCGCTCGACCCGGTGCCTCTCAGGGGATTTATCGAGGAGGCCGGCAAGCGGCTCGGCCATCTCGATATTCTCGTCAATGTCGTTGGCGGCGCGAACATGGGGTTCATGTTCGAGGAGACGGAGCCCGAAGACTGGGCCGACGATATTCAGCGCAATTTCGGCTACATGCTGCATTCGACCAGGGCTGCGCTGCCGCTGATCCGCAAGAGCGGGCGGGGCGGAAGCATCATCAACTTCACCACAATCGAGGCGCATCGCGGCGCCGCCACGCTTGCCGTCTATGCCGGTGCCAAGGCGGCGACCTTCAATTTCTCTCGCGCGCTTGCCAACGAGCTGGGCCAGGACGGGATTCGCGTGAACACTATCGCACCGGACATGACTCCTTCGCGCGGCAACAACCGGGCGACGCAGAAAAAGGGCTTTGCCGGGATGGGCGAGATGAATCTCGAGAAGCTGGCCCGGACCGTGGAGATCGGCTGTCCGATGGGTGTGGCACCGAGCCAGGACGACCTTGCCAATTGCGTGCTGTTCCTGGCCTCGGACCTGTCTCGGGGTGTCACTGGAAATGTGATCCACGCCGACGGCGGGACCTGGGCATCTTCCGGATTCCTCAGGTGGCAGGACAACTATTTCTCGCCGCTGCCCCCTCCTGATTTCTCGCTGGCCGACTGACGATTTCACATGGAGATTTACGCGTGAGAACAAGCATCATTCTCGGGACCGACGACCATTTGACGGCGGACGGTTACAAGCCGCTCCTCGACATCGTACAGATTGCCGATGAGATCGGCACGGACATCGTCACCGTGCCTGAACACCTTGCGATGTCGGACAACCAGGAGGAATTCGTCCGCCGCTATGGCGAAAGCCCGCCGGTCGACCTGACCACCAAATTCGCCGAACCCATGGTGTTCATGGGCGCGGTTGCGGCGCTGACAAGGCGGATCAAGCTCGGAACCAGCGTCATCGTCACGCCGATCCGTTCGGCCCTGGCGCTGGGCAAGCAGATGGCGGTGCTCGACTATCTTTCGGGCGGACGCACTACCTTCGGGCTCGGCGCAGGCTGGCAGAAGGAGGAATTCGACGCGGTGAACTCACCCTATAAGGGCCGGCACCGCCACATGTTCGAGCAAATTGAGGCGATGCGCGCGCTGTGGAGCGAGGCGCCGGCGAGCTATCATGGCGAATTCGTCAATTTCGAAGGGCTGCATTGCCAGCCTTTTCCGGCGCAGGGAAAGGATATCCCGCTGCAGGTCGGCATCCTAGCCAACGAGAAGAACATCGAGCGCATGGGCCGGATGGGGCTCGGCTGGATCCCCATGGCCGAAGCCGGGCACATCCCGAACATGATCGAGCCGATCAGGCAGATCAGGGCTTCCTATGAGGCCAACGGGCGCAACCCGGACGATCTTGAGGTCCAGACCTTCATCCAGTTCTTCTTCGACGAAAATGGCATGCCCGATCTCGACAGGAGTCTCGAGCTGGTGCCTCAGTACAAGGAAATCGGCGTGACGACGCTGATCATCGCTCCGTCGGCCTATGCGCATACCATGGATGCCTATGGCCCGGTGCTGGAGAAGATCGAACGTGCGGTGAAAGGGTAACGGACATGGCAAGGAAAAAGGCATTCCTCACGGGCGCAAGCCGGGGCATCGGCAAGGGCATCGCGCTCAGCCTCGCCAAGGGCGGCTACGACCTCGCGATTACTGCGCGCACGGTGGAAGAGGGTGAGCAGCGCGAGCATTCGAGCACGGTCAAGAAGTCGGACACCTCGCCGCTGCCCGGCAGCCTTAACAGCACCGCCGAGCTTGCGCGCGAGGCAGGCGCCGAGGTCATGGTGCTGCCCGCCGACCTGCTCGAACGCGGGTCGCTGGGTTCGGCTGCGACCGCGGTGATCGAGCGCTGGGGCGGGGTCGACCTCATAGTTCACAACGCCCGTTTCATCGGGCCGGGCCACATGGACCTGATCCTGGAAACGCCCGTCGAAGTGCTGGAAAAGCACGTCCAGGGTAATGCACTCTCGCCCTTGCTGCTGACGCGGGCCTTCCTACCTTCGATGCTGGAGCGCGGCGGCGGCACGATCATCTACATCACTTCTACCGCCGCCTATGAAGCGCCGCCCAAGCGGGCGGGCGAGGGCGGCTGGGGGCTCAGCTATTCGATGTCCAAGGCCGCCGGCCATTCGATCGCGGGCTTGTTGGCGGTCGAATTTGGCGACAGGGGAATTCGCTCGTTCAATGTCCAGCCGGGTGCGGTGCAGACAGAGCGCCTCTTGCAGGACATGGCTGGGTTCGGCTTCGACGCGAGCAATTGGGCGCCGCCCGAAGTGATCGGCGAAGTCTGCCTCTGGCTTGCGGAGAACTCTGAGGCGGACAAGTATCAGGGTCAATGCATACAGGGTCAGGACCTCTGCGTCGAACTGGATCTTGTCCCGGGGTGGAAACCGGCCAACATCACGATCTGAGGAAAGACGACATGGCAGAAGCGGGATTGGCGACAGCGACATTCGACGGCGATGCGCCCGCCGATTGGGTGAAGAACAGCCTCGACGCCGTTCTGGCGACGAGCTGGCGCGATTACGAAGAGGCGCAGGCTCGCGCCATTGCCAAGCGCTTCGAACAGTTCAGCGGCAGAGTTGCAGCGCTGGACAAGCTTGCCAAACGTCAAGGCGTCACCAAGGTCGACAGCATTTCGGACGCGCTGCCGCTGTTCTTCGACCACCGCGTCTACAAGAGCTACCCACTGCAGATCATCGAGAAACGTGACCTTGCGAAGCTGACCGGATGGCTCGACAAGCTCACCATCCATGACCTGACGAAACTGGACCTTTCCGGGCTCACCACAATCGAAAGCTGGCTCGACCGGCTGGACGAGTTTGGCATGCTCATCGGTCATTCGACCGGGACGACTGGCAAGCTCAGCTTCCTGCCGCGTTCGCGCAGCGAACTGGAGGTCTGGGACGGCGCCTATAATTTCGCGCAGCACGCGACCACCGGGGTCGATCCCCACAAGGAGTTCGTCACCACCTTCTTCCCGGGCTATCGCGGCGGGCACCACATGATGCTGAAGATGCTGCAGATTTTCGGGGTTCCGGCCGCAGGAGGGCCGGATCAGTTCATCACGCTTTACCAGACCCATGTTTCGGCGGACCTGTCCTCGCTTGCAGGCCGCATGCAATCCGCCGAAGACCGTGGCGAGCTCGCCAAGCTCGGCCTCGAACCCGAACTGCTGGAGGCGCGCGAGGCGCTGATCGCGCAGGGCAAGCGGCGCGAGCAGGACCTCGACGCCTGGTTCACGCGGCTGATCGAGGAATACAGCGGCAAGCGCGTCAAGATCGGCGGTACGGCGGCGGACCTCATCCGCACCGCGCGCACCGGTATCGACAAGGGCGTGAAACCCTCATTCGCGCCCAACAGCTTCATTTCCACGGGTGGCGGCATGAAGGGCCTGAAAGACCCGCCGGACGATTGGGAATCCTTCGTCATCGACTGGTTCGGGGTCGAACGCATCGCCGCGATCTACGGCATGTCGGAAATCATGGGCACAGCGCCGAAATGCTCGCATGGCTACTACCACCTGCCGCCCTGGACGCTGACGGTGCTGCTCGATGCCGACAACAAGGAACTGCCTCGACAGGGCAGCCAGACCGGGCGCTTCGCCGCTTTCGACGTGCTTGCCGAAAGCTACTGGGGCGGTTTCATTTCGGGTGACCGGGTGACGGTCCATTGGGAAGAGGATTGCGCCTGCGGCTGGAAAGGCCCGCGCGTCGATCCCGAAATCGCCCGCTTCTCCGAACTCGAAGGCGGCGACGACAAGATTTCCTGCTCGGGTTCGGTCCAGGCCTATAACGAGTTCATGGATTACGTCTCGCAGGTCTAGGCATCCGGTCTGCTGTAGGCGGTGGGATCGTCCATGATGTGCGATTGCCGCAGGTTCGTAAACGGACGCCGGTAGGACGGGTCCTCGCGGCTCCTCGAAGGAATGCCGTTTGCCTGCGCATCCTCGGAAAGGCCTGTGAACAGCGGTACTTGCGTCTGGGGCACCATGCCGGACCAGTCGATGATGGTATAGCGAAAGGCGATCCGCCATTCGTTGCGCCGCTCCAGCCGGTCGATATAGCGGCCACCAGCGGCCCAGTTCGACCCATCCTTGTTGCGCCCGACATAGAGAAAATAGGTTTCTGCGTGCGCGGTGTCGCCATCGAGCTCGCAGCTGTGGTTGGTAAGGTGGTGCAGCGTAGCATCCTGCCCGGCATCGTGAAGCGCCATGCCCCCGTCATAGGTCGTGGCCGGATCGCTGACGTTGTGCCCGGCGTCGATCACCGCGTCGGCATGATAGCCCGACAGGAACAGCTCCCGGTCGAAACGGTCGATCCCCCGGCTGATCCGCTTGAGGCAGTCGTAGATGTCTTGCCGGTCAAGCAGTTCGCCGAGGCGGGCGAGCCTTGCGGGGTCGATTTCGGTCATGTCCTCTCCCTTGATCCCTTTGCGCGGCGCCTGCGTATATGCTTTAGCGCAAGACACATCTTGGGAGATTATGCGTGGATGTAAAACTCAGCGAAGACCAGCAGATGCTGCAGGACATGACGCGTCGGTTCCTTGAGGACCGTTCGCCGATTTCAGCGCTCAGAAAGCTGGTCGACAGCAATGAAAGCCTGGATCGCGACGTGTGGCGCGAAGGCGCGGAGCTCGGCTGGGTGGCGCTGTTCGTGCCCGAGGAATACGGTGGTATTGCCGAGGATTCGCAAGGCGTCGCCGATGCCGCGGTGATCGCCGAGGAACTGGGTCGCGTGGTGTTCGGCGGGCCGTTCCTGTCTTCCTGCACGGTTGCCTTTGCCATCGCCCATTCCGGCTCGAACGAGCAGAAGGCGGCATGCCTGCCGGGCCTTGCCGCAGGCGAGACGCTGGCGGCATGGTGCTTCGCGGCGCGCGGGCATCAGGGCGGCGCCGCGCCCGGGGGCGTTTCGGCGAAACAATCGGGCGAGGGCTGGGTACTCGACGGCACTGCTGCCCTGGTCGAGGATGCCGGCTTCGCGGACCTGCTGCTGGTGACAGCGACAAACGGTGACGGCCTTGTGCAATTCGTGCTGTCGGCCGGCACGCCGGGCGTGACGGTGCGGTCCCTCGAAACAACCGACCTTGGCCGCCGCCTGGCGGAGGTCGATTTCTCTGGCGTTTCTCTGGGTGCAGATGCGGTGCTCGGAGCTCCGGAGGCTGCCGATGAAGCCTTCGAACGACAGCTTCAGGTGGCTCTCGCCCTGCAATGCGCCGAGACCGTCGGTGTCACCGATCGCGCCTTCGAATTCACACTGGAATGGTGCAAGGACCGCCATGCCTTCGGCCGACCAATTGGCTCGTTCCAGGCGTTGAAGCACCGGCTTGCGCGCCATGCTGCCAATCTCGAGGCGGCCAAGGCCGCGGCCGCGCATGCGGCGCGCTCGGTGCAGGCGCAGGCTCCCGACGCTGCAATCGCTGTCAGCGTCGCCAAGAGCCATTGCGGACGGCAGGCAACCGAGATCATCCGCGATTGCCTTCAGCTCCACGGCGGCATCGGCCTCACCTGGGAGCACGATATCCATTTCTACCTGCGCCGCGCGGTGTCGAACGAGGCGCTGTGGGGCCCGCCGTCCGCGCATCATGACCGGCTGTGCCGGCTGGCCCGCATCTGAGGGGGAGAACGAGCATGGAAAACACGATCCAGAACCCTGTCGGCGAACGTGTCACAACCGAGCATCTTGATACCGACGAACAGCGCGCTTTCCGTCTCAAGGCCCGCGAGGCAATGGTGGGCAAGCTGCCTCCGCGCGTTCCCGGAGAGCCGGCCAATGCCTTCGAACGGACCGATCTCGTCAAGCGTGACCGCGAGATACAGAAGACGCTCCACGACATCGGCATGGGCGGCTACGGCGGCGTCACCGTGCCGGTCGAATATGGCGGGCTGGGGCTAGACCGGCGCTTCGAGGACATCTTCTACGAGGAGGCGGAACCCTATCGCCTGCCCTGGCATTACGGCAACGCCGTCAATATCGTCCTGCCCTGCCTGCTGAAGCACGGAACCGAGGATCAGAAGAAGCGCTATATCCCGAAGATACTGAACGGCGAGCACCTCTGGGCGCAGCTGCTGTCCGAACCTTCTGGCGGTTCGGACCTCGCGGGCCTGCTGACCCGGGCGGAAAAGCGGGGCGACACCTGGTATTTGAACGGCTCCAAGATATGGACCAGCGGCGGGCACCATTCCGATATGGGCCTGTGCCTGGCCCGCACCGATCCGAATGTCCGCAAGCATGCCGGGCTGACGATGTTCCTGGTCAAGTTCGACCAGCCGGGCATGAGCGTGAACCCGATCCGGCTCGTCGGCGGCGGCGCCGATTTCTGCCAGGAATTCATGGACGATGTCGAGGTGCCAGACGCGGACGTGCTCGGCGAAGTCAACGACGGCTGGAATGTCGCACGTACACAGCTGAGTGCCGAACGCGCCGGCATGGCGCGAGGCTGGCATATCGGCCTCAGGCGCGCCGAGGTCTCGGAATATATTGAAATCTCGCCCCAATACGGCAAGCTCGTCCGCGCGCTCGGCGTCGAGAACGACCCGCGCGCCCGCGACCTGATGGGCGAGGCGATGGTGCTCGATGCGATTCAGGAGCTGACGGGCAAGCGCGTCGGCGCGGGAACAAGGAACGGCAGCCTGCCGGTGAGTGCAGCGACGATCCCCAGCCTGCTCGCCGCGACCACCAGCATCGACAGGACGCGAGTGATGTCCGCACTCGCCGGACCTGTCGCAGTCGCCAGCGGCCCGCAGGAGGTGGGAGCGGAAATCGGCATGCAGCGGGTAACCACGCACCGCATCGGCGGGGGCACGCTGGAAATGCAGCTCAACCTCGTATCCGAAAGCCACCTCGGCCTGCCGCGCGAACACAGCGTCGATCGCGACATTCCGTTCAACCAGATCCGGAGCAACAGACCGGGTTAGGAGAGCCGCGCCATGCCGAAGCCGCTGGAAGGACAGCATGTGCTGGTCGTCGGAGCATCGTCTGGCATGGGGCGGGGGGTGGCGTTGCACGCAGCGCAAGCCGGAGCGCGGCTGACGCTGATGGGGCGCGATGCCGGCCGGCTGAAAGCGGTCGCGGGCGAGACGGGCGGAGATATCCGCACGATAGACTTGAGACGCGAGGAGACGATCGCCCCCGCCGTCGAAGGACTGGCAGCTGTCGACCATCTCGTGGTCACGGCGGGGACATATGATGTCGCTTTGGTGGCCGTTTCGTGCCCCTCTAACTGGCGAGGCATTATCGAGGAACGCATCATCGGTCCGCTGCTCTTGGTGAAGGCGCTGGGGGGTCGGCTGACCCGCTCGATCACGCTGTTCACGGGGAGCACCGTGCGCCGCCCGAGCGCCGGTGCGGTGTTGCCGACCGCGGCACTGGGCGGGGTCGAGGCGATGGTGCGGGCGCTCGCCGTCGAACTGGCTCCGGTGCGCGCCAACGCGGTCTCGCCAGGGATTGTCGACACGCCGCTCCTCGATACAGTGCTGGGCGATGCCAAGGAGGATATCGTCAAGGCCTCGCGCGCGAGCCTTCCCGCCCGCCATGTCGGCACGCCAGATGACGCGGCCTCGGCAGCCATGTTCCTGATGACCAATCCATTTATTACCGGCACGACCATCGAACTCGACGGCGGCGAAACGCTGGTATGACTCAGGTCACACCCCTCACATAGGCGTCGATCGTGCCGGAGCAGGCGATCTTGTCGCCGCTCGCCATGTCGGCATAGCGCTGGATGTCCTCGCCGACCGACGGGCTGGAGCGGCCGCACCCGCAGGTGTCCCAGGTCGCGGTGATCTTGTCGCCAGAGATGACTCCGCCCCAGCGGCCTTCCATCGACAGGTCGAAGAAGGCGGCGCGGCCCTCGATCTCGCCGCTTTGCGGGATCGGGATCAGGTTTTCGCCCGATTCGTCGAGGATCAGCAGCATCTGCCACGGGGCAAGGTGGTAGCGGTGATGGCTGCAGCGCACCGAGGTCGTGTTGCATTCCTGCATTCCGTAAGAATGGCAGACGCGCTCGCGGGTGATGTTGAAGGTATCAAAGATGATGTCCCAGTAGTTGTCCGGCACCTGCACCCGCTTGAGGCCGCCGGAGATGAAGGTGGTGTTCTCCTGGAAGTCCTTGGCGGTGTAGCCCCGGTCACGCAGGCGGGCGGCGACCTGGTACATCTGGCCGAGCATGCCTGTGACGTGGAGCTTGCGGTCGCGGTTGGCGATGAAGGCCTCGACCGCCTGTTCGGTGACCGATTCGATCGACGCCTCGCGCGTCGCGGCCTGTTCCTCGTAATAGGCGATGTCGCCCGGCGTCGCGGTGCCGTCGGCGATCTTCTTTCTCAGCACCACCATTTCGGTAATGCCGCCGATGGTGATCGGCGGCGCGTCGGGCAGGATCGGGGTGACAGTGGGATCGGCGATATGGGCATACATCGGCGCGCCGGTCGCCTTATTGCGCGGGGTCGAGGCGACCTGGCCGCAGGACAGGATCAGCGCGTCCTGGGCGACCGGAATCTTCGACCACTTGATCGCTTGCAGCAGCGCGTCGCCGCAGAATTCGAGGTCCGACTTGACCGCGTTCATCATCGCGCATTTGCCGGTCGTGCCGCTAGAGCAGGAGACGTAGTGATCGTGCTCTTCGAGCAGCCCCAGCCATTCGTCGAGATTGGCGACGCCGCTGGTGTCCATCTTCGGCACGCGGTTAGTCGAGACCGTGTCGAGCCACTTGCCCATGCGGTCCCACTTGCCTTCCATCAGCCAGCTTTCGGGATAGCTCTTGTAGGCGGTGTGGGCGAACAGCAGGGGGACGAGGTCTTCCATGGAATTGACCGCGCTGACGCCGCCTTCTTCGGCGCGGTTGGCGAGCAGTTTGATCTTGCCGAGCTTGTCCTGAAACTGTGCGTCGATCGCTTCGAGCTGCTTGGGAAGGATGTCGGCGTAGCTGTAGTCGAACGGGTCTTCGACGGCGACCTGGCCGACGAGCTCATCGATCACGGAATTTCTGGTGGCGATGGCGTCCATGGTTTGTCCTCTCGTTGTCGTCGCTCCGCTCTGCGGCGGAATCCGTCTTCGCGCGGCATCCTATGCGCAATTGTCCGCACGGCCAAGCGGAATGGTAACCTCAGCGATCCGCCTTGCCGCTCGGCAGCGACGACCGGACGATCGACGAATCCAGCGCCTCGTAGTCGTGATAGCCGATGGTTTCGTAGAGTTCCGCCCGGGTCTGCATGCGATCCACCACCGTTTTCGCCCAGCCGTCTTTCGCGAGGGCTGAATAGAGCTCTTCATGCGCTTTCGCCGCCATGCGCAGCGCGCTCACCGGCCAGATCACCATGGCGAAGCCGAGGTTCTGGAATTGCTGCGCCGTCATGAAAGGCGTGCGGCCGAATTCGGTCATGTTGGCGAGCAGGGGAACCTTCACTTCAGCCGAAAAGCGGGCGAAGGCCTCGGCATCGCTCAGTGCCTCGGGGAAGATCGCGTCCGCACCCGCTTCGACATAGAGTTTGGCCCGGGCGATGGCGCCATCCAGCCCCTCGCGCTCCAGCGCGTCGGTACGGGCAACGATGTAGAGGTGCCGGCGCGCCTTGCGGGCGGCGGCGACCTTGGCCGCCATGTCGTCTGCGGGCGCGAGCTTCTTGTCGTTCAGGTGCCCGCATTTCTTCGGCAGCAGCTGGTCCTCGATCTGCACCGCGCCGGCGCCCGCCTCCTCGAAGGCGCGGACCATCTGCATGACGTTGAGCGCTTCACCGAAACCGGTATCGCCGTCGACAAGAACGGGAAGCTGCGAAGTGCGGGCGACCTGCCGAATGAAGAAGCAGACATCGTCGATAGTGGTAATGCCCAGGTCGGGAAGGCCCATCGAGGCGGACATCGCCGCACCGGAGAGGTACAGCCCCTCGAAACCGGCACGCTTCGCCTGCAAAGCGGACAGTCCATTGTAGGCGCCCGGGAGCCGGAAGATTTCCGGAGCCTCGGCAAGTCGCCGAAATCGTTCGCCCGCAGGTTCGGAAGCGGAATTCTCGGCAAGCAGGTAGGTCATGGCCGCCTCCGCCTGATCAGAACTTCATCGCGAACGGATCGCGCTTGTCGCCCGAGAAATCGATGAAGACGTTCTTCACCTGGGTGAATTCGAGGATGCCCTGTTCGCCGCGAACCCGCCCGAAGCCCGAATCCTTCATGCCCCCGAACGGCGCCTGCGGGGCGGCGACGCGGTAGGTGTTTACCCAGACCACCCCCGACTTGATCGCCCGCATCATCCGCATGCAGCGGTTGATATTCTCCGACCACACGCCGCTGGCAAGGCCGTAGGGCGTGTCGTTGGCGATGTGCACCGCTTCCTCTTCCTCGTCGAAGGGAATGATCGACAGCACCGGGCCGAATATCTCCTCGGCGGCGACCTTCATGTCGTTCCTGACATCGGCGAAGATCGTCGGCTCGACGAAGAAGCCTTTTTCGAGCCCCGGCCCGTCGGCCCTGCCGCCGCCTGCCGCAAGGCGCGCGCCGTCGCTCTTGGCAGCCTCGATGAAGGACAGGATCTTGTTGAACTGTGGCTCGTTTGCTGCGGTTCCCATTTCGGTTTCGGGAAGCCTTGGGTCGCCCAAGACGATCTGCGCCGCACGCGCGGCGAGACCCTCGACCATACGGTCGTAGATGCCGCGCTGGACCAGCAGGCGCGAGCCGGCGATGCAGGTCTGGCCCGTCGCGCCGAAAATACCAGCCAGTGCACCCACAAGCGCACGGTCGAAATCGGCATCGTCGAAGATGATGTTGGGCGATTTACCGCCCAGTTCCAGCGCTACCGGAGTCAGGTTCGCGCCTGCCGTCGAAGCGATCGCGCGGCCTACGGCGGCGCTGCCGGTAAAGCAAATCTTGTCGACATCGGTATTGTTGACGAGCGCTTGTCCTGTCTCCGCAGCACCGCCGACGACATTGACGACGCCTGCCGGGAAACCCGCCTTCTCGATGATCCGCGCGATTTCGAAGGTGGTGGTCGACGCGTGCTCGGAGGGTTTCAGAATGACGCAGTTGCCCGCTGCCAGCGCTGCAGGAAGCGCGTTGGTGAGGATCGCGACCGGCGAATTCCATGCGGTGATCACAGCGACGACGCCGTAGGGTTCGCGAACCGCGAAATCGAGCGTATCGGCCTGGTCGAGCGGGATGACATCGCCGTGCATCTTGTCGGCCCAGGCGGCGTAATAGCGGAAGATGCGCGCGGCGTAGCCCATCTGGCTGGAGGTTTCACGGATGACCTTGCCGTTGTCGGTGGTCTCCAGCACGGCAAGGCGTTCGGCATCGGCGTCGATCAGGTCGGCGGCCTTGTTGAGCAGCCCGGCGCGCTGGCCGGGCGTGGTCTTGCTCCACACCGTGTCGTATGCCTTGCGCGCGGCTGCGACTGCCTCTTCGACATCGCTGGCGCCAGCGACGGGGATCGTGGCGTGCACTTCCTGGTTGTAGGGATTGACCGCGGGGATGGTTTCGCCGCCTTTGGCGTTCCGCCATTTTCCATCGATGAAAAGCTGGTAGGCTTCCGCCATGTGAAATTCTCCTGTCCGCCATCTGGCGGGTGTTTTGCGGCCTCTTTCGTCACGGCGTCGGCACTGTCAACCGTTGACCGGTGGCGGCGCGCCTGCCAGTCGCAATGCATGAGTGAAATCTCCATCGCGCAAGCCGTTGCCGGCATGGCCGTAAACCTCGATCTCGCGCGCGTCCCTGCCCCGGTGATCGAGCGTGCCAAGCTGCATATCCTCGATGCCTTGGGCCTTGGCCTTGCGTCCAGTGTCCAGGACTACGGTCTCAGTGCGCTTGATGGCGTCAAGGCGCTGGGTGAGACCGGTTCCTGCAGCGTGATCGGCAGGCCGGAACGGCTGCAACCGCGTGATGCGGCGCTGGTCAACGCTATTCTTGTTCACGGCCTCGATTTCGATGACACCCACCTTGCCAGCATCATCCACCCGACCTGCACCGCGCTTCCTGCGGCGCTGGCACTCGGGGAGCAACTCGGTGCGAGTGGCGCGGAATTTCTGGCGGCGTTTCTGGCAGGCGCGGAAACCGGCATCCGACTGGGGCTGGTCGTCGATGGTGGTTTCCATCATGTCGGCTATCACGCGACGGGCGTGGTCACCCATTTCGCCTCAGCGGTGACTGCAGGCAGGCTTCTTGGTCTCGATGCAGCGCAAATTACCTCTGCCCAGGGAATTTCGGGGAGTACAGCCTCAGGCATCCAGGTGTTTCTGGAGGAAGGCGCCTGGACCAAGCGTTTCCACCCCGGTTGGGGTGCGGTGGCGGGGATTACGGCGGCCTATCTCGCGCGCAGCAATTTCAAGGGGCCTACTCGTCCTTACGAGGGCAAGTTCGGGTTGCTCGCCACGCATTTGCAGGCGCACGAAGGCGATGCAAAGCTCACGGCGATGACTGAGGGGCTGGGAGAGGAATGGCGCTTCGGTGAGACCGCGCTCAAGCCCTATCCGGTCTGCCACTTCATCCACGGTTGCGCGGATGCGGCGATCGAGCTGCACGACGAGATCGGCGGCACGGAGATCGCTTCGGTCAACGCCTACCTTGCCGAACCCACGCTACACATCGTCGCCGAGCCTGCCGAGGCCAAGGAAAATGCGACGACCGAATACGAGGCCAAGTTCAGCGCGCAATTCGTTATTGCCCACTGCCTGCTGAACGGTCGCTTTGGGCTGCCTGACCTGTTACCTGAGGCGCTGGTCAACCAGGATACCCGCACGCTCGCCCGCAAGGTCAAATGCCACGAAGACCCTGAGACAGCTTTTCCTGAGTATTTTTCGGGCGGAGTCAGTGTGAAATTGGTGGATGGCCGCGAGATCGAGCGCCATGTCCGGGTCAACAGCGGTGCGGGCGACCGGGCGATGACGCGCGAAGCCGTGACGGACAAGTTCATGGCCTCTGCCAGCCTCGCGATTTCCGGGGGCAGGGCAGCCCGGGTTTGCGACGCGGTGATGGGCATCGAAAATGGCGATGTCCGGACCATCGCAGGGTTGTTGCGGCATGAAGGTTAACGAAGGGGAGACGGCGCATGAACGGCCTTGATGAGTTATTGCCGCCTGATGTTCTCGCCTTCCTGCGTGGCTGTATCACCGCTGAATTTGCGACTGTCAGTGCCGCTGGCCTGCCCATCGATACGCCGACGTTCGTATTTCCGGCGCAGAATCTGACGACCTTGGATATCGGAACCGGACTGGCCTATCCGGCCAAGGCAGACCGCGCTCGCCACAATCCCAAGGTCGGTTTGCTGCTCGAAGGAACTGCCGATCAGCCGGTCATCTCGATTGCTGGATACGCGGCGGTGCGCGACGCGGATATCCAGGCAAATCTCGAGCGCTATCTCGCCGAGACGATCTTTATGCCCAATGTCGACCCGGAGATTGTGCCCTGGGACCATACATGCGGGCGGCTCTACTACCTGGCGCGTATCATCGTCTCGGTGGCGTCGTGCCACATTCGCTGGTGGGACAGCAGGGCTGCGA